>SKJM01000701.1 GCA_007122045.1 Planctomycetales bacterium
GCCCTGGCCGCCCTGGCGGCCGTGCTCGTCGGGACCGGCTGGTGGCTGTGGCCGTACATCCCCGGCCGCACCGAAACCACCCCTCCGCCGGTCGAAACGGTCGCCCGCCACGATTTCGCCGCCACGGTGCTGGCCACCGGCTCGGTGCAGCCGCAAATCGGGGCCGAGGTCCGCGTGGGAGCCCGCGTGTCGGGCAAGGTGGAACGCCTACTGGCGAACATCGGCGACCGCGTGGAGCGTGGGCAAGTGGTGGCCCGGTTGGAAAAGGACGACCTCGAGGCCGTGCTCGCCCAGCGCGAGGCCGAACTGGAACTGGCCGAGGCCAAGCTGGCCGCCGTCGAGTCGCTGGGACCGAAGGAAATCGAGCGGGCGCAGGTGGGCCTCGAGGAAAGCGAGGCCACCTTCCTCCTGGCGGAAAAGGAACTCGCCCGCACCCGCCGCCTCCATCAGCGCAAGGTGACCACCCTGGAAGACCTCGACACCGCCGAGGAGCGGTTCACCGTGGCCCGGGCGCGCGTGGCCTTGGCCGGAAAGGCGCTCGAAGTGGCCGCAACCCGGTACCGGGAAGACCTGCGGCAGGCGCGGGCCGAGATTGCCCGGGCGCGTTCGGCCGTGCGAAACGCCGAAGTGCAGCTTGCCTACGCGACCATCACGTCGCCCATCGGCGGGGTGATCGCCTCGGTTTCCACCGAAGAAGGCGAGACGGTGGCCGCCGCCATGCAGGCGCCCACCTTCGTGACGGTCATCGACCTCGAACGCTTGCAGGTCGACGCCTTCGTCGACGAGGTCGATATCGGCAAGGTGAAGGTAGGGCAGCGGGCCATGTTCACCGTCGACGCCTTTCCCGCCCACGAGTTCGATGGCCGCGTTGTGGCCATCTACCCAAAGGCGGTCATTCAGGACAACGTGGTGAACTACGACGTGGTGATCGACATCGAAACGCCCTACGACGGCCTGCTGCGGCCCGAGATGACCGCCAGCGTGACCATCTTCCAGGAGCAGCGGCAGGGCGTGCTGGCCATTCCCACCCGGGCCGTGCGCCGGGAGCGCGGCCGGACCCTGGTGTACGTGCAGGAAGACGGCCGGCCGCAGCCGCGCGAGGTGCGGCTGGGTTGGCGCGACGGCCCGTGGGTCGAGGTAGTCTCCGGACTCGAGGAGGGCGAAACCGTGCTCCTCGAAGCGCCCGATGCGAACCAAACGGCGACGGAGGGGCCATGACGGCAACGCGAGGCGGGTCGGTTTCCGCGTTTGGCGCGCCGGTTGCTCCTCTCTCATTCGACCCTGCCAGGCCCGCCGGGCGTGCAAATTGGTGCCGCGGGGCGCCTGACCGGTGTGCAAGAGTTGCAGGGCTCAGCAACACCACTCGATGAGAGGAGAAAATGATGCGAAAGGTACTGGTGACACTGGCCGTGGGTTCGATGGCGCTGCTGGCGTCCGAAAAAGGATGGGCGCAGGGGGCCGCCATGGCCCAGCGCGGGCAGGGGCCCGGCATGGGCCAGGGAGCGGGCCAGGGAGCGGGACGCGGCGCGGGACAAGGCATGGGCCGCGGCGCGGGTCAGGGAGCAGGCCGCGGCGCCGGACGAGGTGAGCAGCCGCAGCGCGGCCAGGGGCAGGGACAATACCGGGGCGATATGTTCACCCTGGTGGCCGACCCCGCCGTACAGAAGGAACTGAACCTCAATTCCCAGCAGATGGCCGAGCTGCGCGAACTCCGAAACATGGAAGTCGCCCGCAAGGCCGCCCAAATGCTCAGCGAGCGCGGTAGCTGCGAGCGGACCGAGGAGCGGCGGAAGGTCATGTCGCAGGTGCGGGGCGAAATCGAACGCATCCTCGACGAGGAGCAGTGGGAACGGCTCGAACAAATTTGGATGCAAGTGCGCGGCGTGCGGGCGCTGCAGAGCGAGCGGATCGCCAATACGCTGGACCTGTCGCGCGAGCAGCGCGGCCGGATCGCCCGGCTGCTCAGCGGCGGGTTCCTCGGCCGCGCCGCCGAGGTCGAGCAGCAGGCGCTGCAAATCCTGACCGAGCCACAGCGAAAGCAATTCCGCACCATGCAGGGCCCGCCGTTCCAGAGGAACCCGAGGCGCGAAGACTGAACGACTGAAGAATCCGGCTCTTCCGTTTCCGGGGGCAGGCCAATGTAGTAGGCACACGCCGTGTGCCGTCGTTTTGGCGAAGGCGTTTGCACCCGGAAGCGGACGAGCCAAAACCACAACCGGGTTATTCATGTAGGGTGGGACGAGGTCGCGTAAACCCCTGGTGGGACTGCGCAAGCCACGCTTAGCTTGTTTGCACGTCGTGCGCTGGGGTGAAGCCCGGCCGAGCGACCGAAGTCCCACCAGGATATTGGCTTGCTTGTCACCACCCAACATCGTGACGAACAATCCGGACCCAACCGGCAGGAGCGACCATGATCGAAGTGAAGGACCTCGAAAAGACCTACGGCAATGGGAGCGTGATGACGCACGTGCTGCACGGTGTTTCGTTCCACGTCGACCCGAACGAATACGTGGCCATCATGGGCGCGTCGGGGACCGGCAAGTCGACGCTGATGAACATCCTCGGCTGCCTCGACAAACCCACCGGCGGCAGCTACCACCTCGACGAGGTCGACATGGTGAACCTCGACGACGACGAGCTTTCGCACCTGCGAAACGAGAAGATCGGGTTCGTGTTCCAGCAGTTCCACCTGCTCCAGCGCTCCAGCGCGCTGCGGAACGTCATGCTGCCCCTGATTTACGGGCACGCGTACCCCGAGGACGCCGAAGACCGCGCCGACGCCGCCCTGACCGCCGTAGGGCTCGAGGACCGCATGACCTACCTGCCCAGCGAGCTTTCCGGCGGACAGCAGCAGCGCGTGGCCATCGCCCGGGCGCTGGTGACCGATCCGGAGATGATCCTGGCCGACGAGCCCACCGGCAACCTCGACCGGCGGAGCGGGCTCGATGTGCTGAGCATTTTCAAGCGGCTGCACCGCGACGGCCGCACGATCGTCCTGGTGACCCACTCGGAGGAAGTGGCCGAGCACGCCGACCGCGTCATCGTCCTCCACGACGGCACCATTGCCGAAGACCGCCGCGTGCCCCATCCCCGCAACGCCGAACACGAGAGCGCGTAGCGCGTAGGGTGGGTGGTTCCGGCCGCAGCAAGCCTTGGGAGAAAACTCTCATGTATCCAAGCGGCCGGGTTCACCCACGCGGGTCATTCCAACAGATCATTCCAACAACAACGGCGCGCCAACAACAACGGCGCGTGGGTGAACCCGGCTGCTTTGGCAGCCGGAACCACCCACCCTACACCTGACACCTATCCCCGGAGACCC
>SKJM01000639.1 GCA_007122045.1 Planctomycetales bacterium
CACGGCCTACACCATTGCCAACGAGGGGCGCCGGCTGATCGAGTGCGACCGGCTGAGCGTGGCCCTGCGGCGCGGCACCCGCTGCCGCGTCGAGGCGATCAGCGGCCAGGACCTGTTCGACAAGCGTTCGAACGTGGTCCGCCTACTGGGCGATTTGGCCACCGCCGTGGTGCGCACCGGCGAGCCGGTCTGGTACACGGGCGATACGACCAACATGGCGCCGCAGGTCGAGGACGCCGTGCAGGCCTACGTCGACGAATCGCACTCGAAGACGGTGGCCGTGCTTCCGCTCGCCCGGCCCGCTCCCGATGAAGTCGACGATCCCGAGGATCGCGAGGACTCGGAGCCGCCCGTCGGGGCGCTGATCGTCGAGCAGATCGAAGACAGCCGCGTGCTGCCCACCATGGTGCAGCGGACCGAGGTCGTCAGCCGGCACAGCGCCGCCGCGCTGGCCAACGCCGAACAGTACAACAACCTCTTCCTCATGCCCGTGTGGCGGGCGATGGGAAAGGCCCGCTGGGTGGTTCGGGCGCGTACGCTGCCGAAGACCCTGGCCATTGCCGGGGCGGTGGTCGTTGCCCTGGCGATGCTCTGCCTGTGGCCGGCGAAGTTCCAGATGAACTCGCGCGGCACCCTGGAGCCGGTCGTCCGGTACGACGTGTTCGCTCGCACCGACGGCGTCGTCGATACCGTCCACGTCGAGCACGGCGACCGCGTGCACGAGGGGCAGGAACTGGTGCTCATGCGCAACAAGGACCTCCAGGTGGCGCGGACCGACGTGCTCGGCCAGCGCAACGCCGTGCAGCAGCGCATCCGTTCCATCCAGCGCACGTTGAGCAGTTCGCGGGAACTGAGCGTGGAGGAGCAGAACCGTCTTTCGGGCGAACTGGCCGAACTGAATCACCGGCTGGCGAGTCTCGACGATCAGATCGCGCTGTTCAACGAGAAGCTCAGCGACCTGACCGCGCGCAGCCCGATCCACGGCCAGGTGGTCACCTGGGACTTGGAGAACCGCCTGATCCGCCGGCCGGTGCAGCGGGGGCAGTCGCTGCTGCGGGTGGCCGATCCGGCCGGCCCGTGGCAGCTCGAACTCCGCGTGCCGGAGGATCGCATCGGGCATATCGTCGCGGCGCAGGGCCGGCGATACGACGAGCTGCGCCGGCAGCTTCGCGCGGCCATGGAAGCCGAGTCGACGGAAGCAGCCGAGTCGGCCCCGGGGCGGCTCGACGCCCTGGTGGAGGCCGTTGCCGACCAGCAATTGGCGCCGCGACTGCGGGAGCTTCGGGGGCCGGAACTGCTGGCCTCGCTGCACGGCGGGCTGCGCCGGCTGCTGGGCATTCCGGAGCTTCCCGGACCGTCGGCCGGCGCGAATGGCGGCGGCGGAGCCGCCGATTCGCAGGCGGCCAGCGATCCGGCGGCGCCCCCGGCGCCGGCAATCGAGCTGGAGCCGGACCTTTGGGCCGCCCTGGAAGGCGTCTTGAGCGAAACCTCCTACCTGGCCGCGCGCGAGCAACTCGACGGGATCGTGCAACGGTTCGTCGATGCGCCGCTCCGCCCCCAATGGAAGGCCCTGCTCGACGACGGCTTGGATCCCCGGCTGCCCGTCGAGTTTGTCCTGGCCACCGACCCGGGCGACCGGCGCGAGGGCCGGGTGGCCGAGATCGACCTCAGCGCCGAGGTCCGCGGCGAGGACGGCAACACCGTGCTGGTGAAGGTCGAGATCGACAAGGAGGAGTTGCCGCACCTGCGGCCCGGGGCCAGCGTCAGCGCCAAAGTCGACTGCGGGCGGGCGGCCATCGGTTACGTATATTTGCATCCCGTGTACGAGTTCATCCAGTCGGAAATCCTGTTCCGATTCTTTTAGCCCGGAGGTTTCCTTGAAAAGTTCCCACGTCGTAACGCCCAGCCTGCTGATCTTCCTGATGGCTGCGGTCCTGCCGGCGCAGCAGACGACGGCGCCGCTGGAACAGGCCGAAGTGTCCGGTTGCTATGTCAGGCACATGGAAGAAGTGCTCGTGCCGGCCCAGGAGGCCGGTGTCCTCGTGACGCTCGACGTGCGGGAAGGCGATTCCGTGACGGCAGGACAACTGCTCGCGCAGATTGACGACATCCACGCCCGCATGCAGCAGCGCGTGGCCGGGTTCGAGTTGCAAGTGGCCCGCGAGGAGGCCGAAAGCGATATCAGCGTCCGATACGCGCGGGCGACCGAAGCGGTGGCGCGGCAGGAGTGGCACCAGGCGGTCGAGGCGAACAAGAAGGTAACCGGAGCGGTGCCCCAAGCCGAGGTGCGGCGGCTGGTGCTGAAGCAGAACGAGGCGGCGTTGTCGATCGAGCAGGCGCAGATGCGGCGGCGCATCGCGGCGTTGGAAGCCCAAGTGCGCGAGGCGCAAGTGGAGGCAGCGGGAGTGAACATCGCCCGCCGCCGCATCGAGGCGCCGCTGGACGCCCTGGTGCTGAAGGTGCACCAGCACGCGGGCGAATGGGTGCAGCCCGGCGCCCCCGTGATCCATCTGATCAAGCTCGACCGGGTTTGGGTCGAGGGGTCGCTGGAGGCCCACGACTACACCCCGGCCGATGTGTACGGCCGCCCGGTCACCGTGCGCGTGGCCCTCGCCCGCGGCCGCAAGGAAAACTTTCAGGGCCAGGTGGTCTTCGTCCGACCGGTCATCGAGGCCGACGACACGTTTCTGGTACGGGCGGAGATTGCCAACCGGCAGGAGGGGGGCGGGTTCTGGCTGCTGAGCCCCGGGATGCCTGCCGAGATGACCATCCAACTGAAGTAACCCCACCGATGGCAACGCTGGCCGACAGCCTGGTTTCGAGTTCCGCCCGCCGGTTGCCCATCCGCAAGCGGCCCGATCTGGCCGCGCGCCGGCAGGCGTACTTGGGGCAGAGCTACTGGGTGGTGAAGGAGCCGGTCGGGCTGAACTACTTCCGGTTCCAGGAGGAAGAGTTCGCCATCCTGAACATGCTTGACGGCGAAATCAGCCTCGATGAGATCAAGCAGCGGTTCGAAGCCGAGTTCCCCCCGCAGAAGATCACCCTCGAGGAACTCCAGCAATTCCTCGGCATGCTGCACCGCAGCGGGCTGGTGATCGCCTCGGTGCCCAACCAGGGGCGGCAGTTGCACAAGCGGCGCGACGAGCGGCGGCGCAAGGAATTCCTCGGCGCTGTTTCCAACATCCTGTGCATCCGCTTCAAGGGATTCGACCCCGAACGCATCCTCAACTGGCTGTACCCGAAGGTCGCTTGGGCTTTCAACCGCGCGGTGTTCGCGCTGAGCCTGATCCTCATGGCCTCGGCCCTGACGCTCCTG
>SKJM01000471.1 GCA_007122045.1 Planctomycetales bacterium
CGTTGGCACGCCGGGTGGCTCACGTATGACCCGTACCAGCACCGAAGGAAGGACCCGGATGCCCGTCCCGCGGATTCCGCCTAACGAACCCTCGCTCTTGGCCCTGCCGCTGAGTTGGCTCACGCGGTTGGTGATCCTCTTTCCCGTGCCGACCATCGCCTTCGGCATTGCCGCGGCGGTATTCTCGTTGTCGTTGGCCAGCACGCGACTGGGGTTCCGCACGAGCCGCCTCGATTTGCTCAACCCGGAAAGTCACTGCAACCGCCTATGGATTGAGTATATCGACGAATTCGGCGACGAGGACGACGTGGTGGTCGTGGTCGAAGGCCCCAGCCGGGAGCAGGTGGTCCCGGTTCTTGAGGAACTTTCCGGGGCATTGTCGCAGCGGGAGAATCTCTTCGACGCCGTGCTGCACGAGGTGGACCTCTCGCGGATCCGGTCCAAGGGATTGCACTACCTGAAAGCCGACGAGCTGAAGCGATTGGAACAGTTCCTCGCGGAGGTGACGCCCATCGTACACGGGGGATGGGCGCACCTGAGCCTCGGCAACACGGCCGAGGCGCTCAGCGAGCGGCTGCGGCACACGGCCGGGCGGCCGGAACAGCGCGCGGCGGTCGAACTCGAAATCGCGCGCCTGACCGACAGCCTGCTGGCCGCGGTGTCCGACCGGGCGAAGTACCAGTCGCCGTGGCCTGCCATGCCCGGCCTGGTTGCCACCCTCAGCGAACTCTCCAGCGACTACATCCTGGCGCAGGAGGGCCGCATGGGGTTCGTGCTCCTCCGCCTGGCCAAGAACGACCGCAACAGCTTCGCCCAGGGCACCGTGGCCATCGACGCGCTCCGCGAACAGATTGCCGGCGTCCAGCACCGCCATCCGAACGTATCCATCGGACTGACGGGGCTGCCGGTGATGGAAAACGACGAGATGCGGACCAGCCAGACCTCGATGATGGAAGCCAGCCTGCTCTCGCTCGTCGGCGTGGCCTGCCTGTTCGTGGCCGGCTTCGGCGGCGTGCGGCATCCGCTGATGACGGTCCTGGCCCTGTTGATGGCCATGGCGTGGTCCTTCGGATACATCACCTTGGCCCTGGGGCACCTGAACATCCTCAGCATGGCGTTCGGCGTCATCCTGATCGGGCTGGGCGTCGACTTCGGCATCCACTACACGGCCCGCTACCTCCAGGTGCACAACGAGGTTCGCGACTGCCGCGAGTCGCTGCTGCAAACCGCCCGCGGCGTGGGGCCCGGCATCGTCACCGGCGGGGCCACCACGGCCACCGCCTTCTTCATGGCGGGGGCGACCGAGTTCCGGGGCGTGGCGGAACTGGGCCTGATCGCCGGCGGCGGCATCCTGCTGTGCCTCCTGGCCGCCGTGGCGGTCCTGCCGGCCATGATCTACCTCAGCGACCACCAGCGCTGTTACAAGCCGCTGCCGGTCCCACTCGACCTGCAAAGCTGGATGACGCCCGCCTTTCGCCGGCCCCGGCTGCTCCTGCTGATCACGCTGGGGGCGAGCGGGGCCTTGGGACTGGGCGTCAGCCGACTCTGGTACGACCACAACCTGCTGAACCTCCAGCCGGAGGGGCTGGAAAGCGTCGAGTTGGAAAAGCGGCTCCTCAGCGAGAGCAGCCGCAGCGTGTGGTACGCGCTGTCCATCGCGGAAAGCCCGGAGCACGGCCAGCAACTCAAAAAGCATTTCGAGCGGCAGCCGTCGGTGGAGCGCGTCGAAAGTCTCGCCTGGTTCTTTCCCGCCGACCAGGAGGACAAGCATCCCTGGATCGCCCGCATCCACGACCGCCTGGCCGGCCTCCCCGAGCGCCCGCCGCGCATTCCCGTCGATCCACCCGCCGAGCTCGGCCGCGGCCTGGCCGTCTTGCAGGAACGGCTCGCCGGCGATGGCCGCACGCTGCGCACCCAGCGCCAACTGGAACTCATTCGCGATGCGCTCCGCCGCATGCCGCTGGCCGAGTGCTACGAACGGATGACCGAGTATCAGCAGCGCATGGCCGGCGACCTGCTCAGCCGGCTGCACACCCTGCGCACCATCGCGAACCCGGAGCCGCCGCAACTGACCGACCTGCCCAAGGGACTGGTCACCCGCTTCGTGGGGCAGGACGGCCGCCACCTGCTGAAAATCTACGCCAAAGGCGATATTTGGGACATGGACGCCATGCAGCGGTTCGTCCACGAGGTGCGGGCGGTCGATCCCCGCGCCACGGGCAACCCCCTGCAGACCTACGAAGCCTCCCGAAAAATGAAACGCAGCTACGAGCAGGCCGCGTGGTACGCGCTGGCCGCCGTGCTGGTCATCCTGTACTTCGACTTCCGAAGCCTCCGATACACCCTTTTGGCCATGCTTCCGGTGGGGGTGGGCATGCTTCAGTTTTTCGGGTTGCTCGGGCTGCTGGACATCCCCCTGAACCCGGCCAATATGATCTCCCTGCCGCTGATCCTCGGCATCGGCATCGACGACGGCGTGCACGTCATTCACGACTTCCGGCTCCAGAAGGGCCGCTACCGGTTGAGCGCGTCGACGGCCAGCGCGGTGCTGATCACCTCGCTGACCACCATGGTCGGGTTCGGCAGCCTGATGATCGCCAGCCACCGGGGCCTTCAGAGCCTGGGCCGCGTGTTGACCATCGGCGTGTGCTGCTGCCTTTTCTCGTCGCTGGTGATCCTGCCCGCCCTGCTCACCTGGCTGGGGCAAGGCCGGCCCGAGGATGAGGAAATGGAAGGACCGCCCCAGACGGCGGGACGGCGCACGGTTCGGCCCGAGCCGGGGCATCATCCGGGCACCAGCCGCCATGCCGTGCCGCAGAACGGGAGTCGCCACCCATCCGGGCTTGCCCCGGTGGAGCGATGACTGGTCAGCTACCCCCCCCCGTCCCCACCGGGCTTGACCGCCGGGCGGCGATCGGCAACAACTGTCCACATGCCCGCGCGCATCGACCACGACCAGATATTCAAGCAGCTCATCGAGGCGTTCTTTCGCGAGTTCATGGAGCTGTTCTGCCCGGACGAGGCCGCACTGATCGACTTCACCCGGGTATGGACTATAATCGAAGGGAGCGGGTGCGGTTGAAGGCCGACTTCCTGCGGTGGATCTTGGGCGCGCCGGTGGACCCCGCGCGGCGCAGTCTGCTGGTGGAGTTCGTCGAGACCTACATGCCGCTGGCCGACCGCGAGGAAGCCGAATTCGAACAAATCGTGACGGCCGACCCGCAATACGAGGAGGTGGAACAAGTGATTACCGTTTACGAAAAAAGAGGGATTGAGAAGGGCCTACAGGAGGGGATGCAGAAGGGTCGTCA
>SKJM01000265.1 GCA_007122045.1 Planctomycetales bacterium
CGACGGAGGCCGGTTGCTGAAGCTCAATCTGCGTACCGGCGAGTTGATCCCGCTGCTGGAGGACCCCGGCGGCGCCGTCCGCGATCCGGTGGTCCATTACGACGGACGGAAGATCCTGTTCTCCTATCGCAAGGCCGGCAGCAACCATTACCACCTGTACGAGATCAACGCCGACGGCGGCGGTCTCCGCCAGCTTACCGATGGCCCGTTCGACGACATCGAGCCGACGTACCTGCCCGACGGCGACATCGTGTTCGTTTCGAGCCGCTGCAATCGTTGGATCGGCTGCTGGTTTACTCAGACGGCGGTGCTCTATCGGTGCGGCCCGGATGGCGATGCTATCCGGATGCTGTCCTCCGGCGCGTTCACGGAGAGTACGCCCGCCATCCTGCCCGACGGACGTGTGCTGTACACCCGCTGGGAATACGTCAATCGCTGCCCGGTCAGCTTCCACCATCTGTGGGCCGTTTTCCCGGACGGGAGCGGGCAGACGGTGTACTACGGCAACATGCATGCCGTTTATAAGCATCCCGAAGCGGTGTTCATCGACGCCCGGCCCATTCCCGGCAGCGAGGAATTGCTGCTGATCGACGCGCCGCGCCACGGTCGAAACGAGAGCATCGGCTTCGTGGCCCTGCTCACCGGCAAGCAGGGGCCGGACGACCGCGAGGCCTTGCGGCACATCACCGCGGAGGGCAACTTCCGCGACCCGTACCCGCTCTCAGCCGACCGCTTCCTCGTCGCCCGCGAGAAACAGCTCCTGCTCATGGATCGGCAGGGCCACCACGAGGTGATCTACACCGGAGAGCAGATGGTCCACGAACCCCGGGCACTGCGCCCCCGGCCGCGCGAGCCGGTGCTGTCGCCGCGGTCCGACATGCGCGAGGACAAGGCGAAGCTGCTGCTGGCCGACGTGTACACCGGGCGGAACATGGAGGGCGTGGCGCCGGGGACGATCGAGCGCCTGCTGGTGCTCGAGGACCTGCCCAAGCCGGTCAACTTCCACGGCGGCGGGTCGCAGCCGATCGGGCACGGCGTCACGTCGACGCTCAAACGGATCCTCGGCACGGTGCCCGTGGAAGCCGACGGCTCGGCCCACTTCGAGGTGCCGCCCATGCGGAGCATCTACTTCGCGGCGCTGGACGCCTCGGGCCGATCGGTCAAGCAGATGCGAAGTTTCGTCACGCTTCAGCCGGGCGAGACCCTTTCGTGCGTCGGTTGCCACGAGCCGCGTCTGCAAACCCCGACCTTCACGACCGCCATGCCCAAGGCGTTCGTCCGGGAAGCGAGCCCCATCGCGCCCATCCCGGAAGTTCCGCCGGTCATGGATTTTCCCCGCGACGTGCAACCGATCCTCGACCGGCACTGCGTTGCGTGCCACGGCCCCCAGCGGCGCGAAGGGGGCGTAGTGCTCTCCGGCGACCGCGGCCCGGTCTATTCGCTCAGCTATTACGAGTTGTTCCTGCACTGGCAGGTGCATGATACGGGCGGTTCGCCGGGGCACCTCAGCGGCCGGCCGCACGGCAACGACCCGCCCTACGCGGCCTACAGTTCCGCGTCGCCGCTGATGGACATGCTCGAGTCGGACCACCACGACGTGCAGCTTTCGCCCAGCGAAAAGAAGACGATCCGCCTTTGGATCGACTCCGGGGCGGCGTATGCGGGAACCTACGCGGCGCTCGGCTCCGGCCAGGTGGGCGGGGTGTGGGCCAACAACTGGCCGACCCGCGTCATGGCCGACGGCTGGCCTTCCACACGGCCGGCCGCCGAGGCCGTCGAGCGGCGGTGCGGGGCGTGCCATCCGGCCAGCCAGTTCCCCCAGCACGTGACGGCCCGAACTCGCATCGACCCGTGGGGCGACATGCTTTCGTGGCAGCGCCCGTTGAGCCGGTATTCGCGGCACCGCATTTACAACCTTTCGCGGCCGGAGGAGTCGCTCGTGTTGCGGGCGCCGCTGGCGCGGGACGCCGGCGGCGATGCCGAGGACGCACCGCCGGCAGCCGACGATCTGCGGCCCGTTGCCGAAGACCGCAGCCGCCCCCCGCAGCCGGTGACCCATCCGATTATTTTCCGCGACACGTCCGACCCCGACTACCGTGCCATCCTCGCCCATATCGTCGCGGCGGGCGAGAAGCTCGACGAGATCAAGCGTTTTGACATGCCCGGCTTCGTGCCCAACGAACACTACATCCGCGAGATGCAACGATACGGCGTGTTGCCCGATTCGTTCGACGCGTCCCGCGACCCCTATGACGTTTACGCCATCGACGAGGCCTATTGGCAGCACCTCCGTTGAACGTGTTCCCGGAACCGCCGCGACGTGTATGCCATTGACGAGGCCTATTGGCGGCGGTAACCGTTCACGGGGGACTGGTTCCTTCCCATGCCGTACCACCAAAACGCAAAATCCGTCCGCGCCCGGACCGGGTGAACAGGGGGCCTTCGGCCTTGCGCAAAATCGACAAAAGTGTGCGCAATATTGACTTGTTTTTCGATGCGAAGTGTGCGAGAATGAAGGCACCCTCCGCGAATGCTCACAGGTACGGGCCTTTCCGGAAGCGTGCCGGGTGCGCTCTTGATGGAGGGGCGAGTTTGTGGTCTTCTACGGCAACGGTTCGAATCCAAGCAACGCAAGAAAGGGGAGGATGCATGGCTCCGTTACTCAAGCAATGTTTTAGGCAGATAACCGGCGCTCTGGCCATACTGACCTGCGCCATGGTCGGCTTCGGGGGATCTCTTGCCGGAGCCGAAGACGCGCGGAATCCTGTTGCGAAGGCCGGCGCCCTTCCGGCCACCGCCGCAGACGCCGACCGGTTCCAGACCTTCTCCAGCTACAAAGATATTGGTTACGACCAACCCTACCGGCCGAAATTCCACTTCACATCGCGCAAGAACTGGATCAACGACCCCAACGGCCTGATGTACTACGACGGTGAGTATCACCTTTTCTTCCAGCACAATCCCTTGGGACTGAGGTGGGGCAATATGGCCTGGGGACACGCGATCAGCACCGACATGGTGCATTGGAAGCAAATGCCCCATGCGCTCCTGCCCTTCGGCAACGGCTACATGTTTTCCGGAACCGGCGCCGTCGACCACAACAACTCGCTGGGCAAGCAGGTGGGCGATACCAAGACGCTCGTGCTGCTGTACACCTATGCGGTCGATGCACGCCCGGAATTCGGCGTTCTCCCAGCGCCCGAGGAAAGCATGTACTATCAAGGCTTGGCGTACAGTACGGACCGCGGGCGCACCTTTCATTTACTGAACGGCGGGGCCCCCGTGATTCCGAACCAGGGTC
>SKJM01000697.1 GCA_007122045.1 Planctomycetales bacterium
CATTCCGCCGCGGCGCGTGCCGTTGGGCGGGACCCGCGGCCCGCTCCACCCGTGGATCCTCATCCGCGAATGGTCGCAGCACGTTACCGCCGCCGAGCGGCTCGAAATACTGGTGCACGAGTTGGGCCACTTCTTCGGCGCCGCGCACAGTGCCGGCTCCGATTCCGTCATGCGGCCCGAACTCGGCGACCGGCAGGCGCACGCCCTGGCGTTCCGCATCGGGTTCGACCCGCTGAACACGCTGGCCATGAACCTGCTGGCCGCCGAGCTTCGCCGCGGGCCGTTCCGGGGCTACCGGCACGTCCGGCCGGAAACGTGGGCCGCGCTCCACCAGGTGTACTCCACCCTGGCCGACTCGCTTCCCGACGACCCCGCCGCCCCGCGCTACATCGAGTTCCTCGAGCGCCACCGGCCGGAGGAGTGACCCGTCTTGGTCAGTCGGCGGGCAGTAGGTGCAAGCCATCGACGATCACGTAGCCGTCGGTGCCGGCGTTGTCCACCCGGATGGTCGAGTTCTCGTCGAGCAGGAACGTGCCCAAGGAAACAAAATGGCCGTCGATGGGCGGCTCGGGCCGCTGATCGACACGGACCGTCGACTGGCCGCCCGCGTGGGTCACGGTCACCGGCACGTTGTTCGCCCGATTGTTTCCGGCCACGTAGGCCAGGCGGACCTCGAATCGGCCCTCGGCGCCGGGAAAGAACTCCAGCGAGGCCTCGCCCTTGTGCTCGTTGTTGTCGTGCAGGTAGCCGCGGCCGAGGTACCTGCGGTAGTGGGTCGATTCGGTCCAGAAGCCGGTCTCGACTGCATCGAGGTCGTCGAGGAAGATGCCCGGCAGGTCGGGTCGCTCCTCCTCGGCCGCCGCCAGGGCCAATTCCTGCCGGCGGCGGACGGCCTCGACAACCGCGTCGGGCTCGTGGTACAGGCGCACTTCGCACACGGCCGCGGGCCGGGCCAGCACCAGGCGAACCTGCCGCGTTTCGACCGGCTCCAGCGGCACGACGTACCGCCGCTGGTCCGGGCGCCGGATCGCCGCCACCGGCCGCCAGCCGTCGCCCTGCCGGGCCTCGATGCGCACCGGCACTGCCTGGCGCTCGAAGGTCACGTGCGCCACGTTCACCACCTGCGGCCGGTCGAACTCCAACGCAATCCAGTGCGGGGCCTTGCCCGCCGCGAGCCACGCGTTGCGGTCGTCGCCCACAATCCGATTCCAGCCGTTCGTTACCTTCTCGGGCGGCATTGCGTCGGCGGCCGACGAGGCGGAAACCGCGGCGGCGAGGGCCAGGTCGCGCGGGTCGTCGTTCTTCACGTCCAGCAGGTAGCAACCGTCTTTGAGCAACGCCTGCTGCAAGTCGGCCAGGTGGCGTTCGTATACGCCGGCGGGCGTGGTTTCGTTGGCCGCGGCAATGGCCGCCGCCGTGCCCGCCGCCTGGCCCATGGCCATGCAGGGCCGCATGACGCGGGTGCCGCCCATCGCCAGTTGCGTGGCCGAGTGGTTCCGGCCGGCCATCATCAGGTTGCCGATGTTGCGCGAGTAGAGCGTGCGATACGGGATGCTGGTCCGGCGGCCCTTGTATACGTGAATGCAATCGTTGCCCGCCACCCAGAAGCCCTCGGGATGATGCACGTCGGGGCCCCAGTCGGTGAAGGCGATCGTGTCGTGGTGCACCTTCTGCGTGTCGTAGTCGACTTGGCTCATCACGTAAGGGCCCATCAGCCGGCGGCTTTCGCGCACGCCGGGCACGTAGTTCAGCCACACGAGTTCCCGGTTGGCGTTGCGCTCTTTCGTGGCCGGGTTGTGGTTTTTCGCGTAGTTCCACAGCCCGAGGTTGATGCGGAACAGCTCGTCGCGAATGTACTCGGCGTCGGCCACCGTATCGTGCATGCCGCCGTACTCGACCCACCAGCGGCGGACGATGGTCCCGTCGGGATCGTCGCCCGGGTTGCGTCCCTTGCCGCGCGAGGGCCGGTCGAAGTTCTCCGGCCGTTTGACCTCGGTGAGCCGCCGGTGGTCGCCCCGCGGTTGGAAGTCGCTGTCGCGGCGCCATGAGTGCGCCCACTCGGGGCACTCGAACACCACCGGCTCGTCGCGCGTGGCGATGACCGCGTTGTACAGCGTGTTGCCCTGGGTGCGCGGCGTGGCCTCGGCCGGGGCGAGGGTTTCGTGGAACTCGTCGCGGGCCTCGGCGCCCATGCGGTACTCGGCGCCGGCGTAGTAGCCGATCCATGCGTGGCCGGTCGCGTCGATGAACACGGGCGCGCGGAACGCCATGCGCCCGCCGGTCCGCACGTCGATGGCCAGCACGGCGTCGATTTGGCCACGGGGACTGTCTCCTTCGCGTGCACTATCCGCCGCCCCTTCCTTCATCCGCACGCCCGTCGCCCGCGTGTTGAGAAACAGCGCGATGTTCGGCTCGGCGCGGACGACCGCCTCCATGTGCTCGGAATCGGCGTAGGTGTGTGAATTCGAGCGTGGCCGACCTTGCGGCGGGTAGAACTCCTCGACCAGGCCGGTCACGTTCACGCGGTCGGGCGGGTTGCCCAGGTAGCCCATCGGCGGAACGCCGATTTCCGACGAGCTGTTGCCGCCCACCACGGGCCGGTCCTGCACGAGCGCGACGGTTGCCCCGTGGCGCGCGGCGGCCACGGCCGCGCCCAGGCCGGCGGGGCCCGCGCCCACCACGACCACGTCGAAGCGGCCGGCGTCTTCGACCTCGGCCGACACGCCGCCGTACCGCACCCGCTGGGCGGCCAGGGCGTCCTGCTCGTCGGCGGGGCGGAAGTCGCCGGCGGCCAGCACCACGGCGTCCACGCGGCCCCACCAGCCGGTCAGGTCGCGAATGCGGACCTCGACCGGCCCTTCGGCCAACTCGAACTCGCCGGCCGCCTGCCATCGCCAGGCGTCGTCGGCCGCGCGGCCCAACTCGCCCGAAGCCTTTCCGCCCACGAGCACGCGAAACCGGCCCGGGCTATGGCTGGGCAGCCAATCGCGGCAGCGGACCCAAAGCCGGTACGTGCCCGCCGCGGGAATATCGGCCCGGGTGACCGCGTCGTCGACCGGCGTGCCCAGCCCGGTGGCCAGCAGGTACACCGAGCCCATCGTATCGACATGCTGCGTATCGCGCTGCCACCCGCCGACCGACTCGAACCCCTCGGCCTCGAGCCAAACCACCTCGCCCGCGGCCGTGGCGCAAACGCCCGCGGTAAGCAACAAGAGCAAGGTATTCCGGAACATGGTGAGGCCCTTTCTGTGTCAAGAAATCTCGCCACCGGCCGGCTTGCCCGGCCCAGAGCGGTGGTCCG
>SKJM01000544.1 GCA_007122045.1 Planctomycetales bacterium
TGTTGCTGATCCTGTCCAGGTTGCAACGGTTAGCCTGTGGCGAACCAGCGCTGTGGTGCATTGTGGATGGTAGATGTCGCAGCCCGTGAGCCGTCCGCGGCCTTTGGTTCGCCCAGGCCGACGCGCACCGCCCAATCATTCGCTCCACCGGCACAGGGCCGGCGGGGGCGAGTGGCTGCCCGGCTCCACGCAAAACGCGAAAGCTCACGCAAAAGAACGAAAGCGGCGTCAAGCCGCCGCACTCCAAACAACCAGCAACCAGCAACCAACAACCAGCAACCAGCAACCAACAACCAGCAACCAGCAACCAACAACCAACAACCAAAATCGCCAGGAGAACCACCATGACAGTCTTCCGACCCGCTTCATTCCGACCCGTTTCCAGCATCGGCCTTTTGGCCTTGGCTATGTTCTTCCCCGCCGGCGGCCCCGCGCAGGCCGACACCCACACCATCCTGCTCGAAGCCGAGGCGTTCGATGAACTCGGCGGGTGGGTGATCGACACCCAGGTGATGGACCAGATGGGTTCGCCCTTCCTCATGGCCCACGGCCTCGGCCGCCCGGTGGCCGACGCCGTAACGGAAGTGGCGTTTCCCGCCGCGGGCACCTACCGCGTGCTGGTGCGCACCCGCGACTGGGCCGCGACGTTCGACGCCCCAGGCACGCCCGGCCGGTTCAAGCTGCTGATCGGCGGCGAACCGCTGCCGGTGGTCTTCGGCACGGAAGGGGCCGAGTGGCACTGGCAGGAGGGCGGCACGGTCGAAATTACCGAGGCGAACCGGGAAACGACCGTGGCGCTGCGCGACTTGACCGGCTTCAACGGCCGCTGCGATGCGATCGTACTGACCACCGACGCGGACTTCGTGCCGCCGAACGAGGGCGAGGCGATGGCCCGCTTCCGCTGCAACGCGCTGGGCCATCCGGAAACGCCGGAGGAGGCCGGGCCCTACGACTTGGTGGTGGTGGGCGGCGGCGTGGCCGGCATGTGTACGGCCATTTCGGCGGCTCGACTGGGCCTCACCGTGGCGCTCATCCAGGACCGGCCGGTGTTGGGCGGCAACAACAGCTCGGAAATCCGCGTGCACCTGCACGGGCGGGTCCGCCGGCCTCCCTATCCGGCCCTGGGCAACCTCGTGCGGCAGGTGGGCCCGCGCGCCGTCGGCAACGCCGGACCGCCCGAACGCTACGAGGACCAACGGAAGCTGAACCTCGTGCGGGCGGAGCCGACCCTGGAGCTGTTCCTCAACACGCGTGTCAACGCGGTGGAGATGGACGGCAGCCGCATTGCCGCAGTCGTGGGGCAGGACGTGCGCACCGGCCGCCGGACCCGCTTCCCCGGCCGCTGGTTCGCTGATTGCACGGGCGACGGCAACATCGGCTACCTGGCTGGCGCGGACTACCGGTATGGGCGTGAGGGCCGTGATGAAACGGGCGAGTCCCTTGCGCCAGAGGAGGCCGACAACCAAACGATGGGCTCGTCGGTCCAGTGGCGTTCGAAACGAACCGCCGAGCCGACCGACTTCCCCGAAACGCCTTGGGCCATCCAGTTCACGGGGGAGACGTATCAAAAGGCGAGGGGCGGAGAGTGGAACTGGGAAACCGGATTCTGGTGGCATCAGATCGACGAATTCGAAAAGGTCCGGGACAACGGGTTGCGGGCCGTGTTCGGCAACTGGTCGTTCCAGAAGAACCACGCGCCCGACAAGGCGCGTTACGCCAACCGTGAACTGGAATGGGTCGCCTACGTTGCTGGTAAGCGGGCATCCCGCCGGCTGCTGGGCGATGTCATTCTTCAACAGCAGGACATCCAGGAACAACGGGAGTTCCCCGATGCCGCCGTCACCACTACCTGGCCCATCGACCTGCACTACCCGACCGATGCCCAGACGAAGCATTTTCCTGGCGAGGAGTTCCGTGCGCGGGCGCAGACTTTGCGTATTCGACCCTACCCGGTCCCGTACCGTTGCTTCTACTCGCGCAACGTGGACAACTTGTTCATGGCGGGCCGGAACATCAGTGTGACGCACGTGGCGCTGGGCACGGTGCGGGTGATGCGCACGCTCGGCATGGTGGGCGAGGTGGTGGGCATGGCCGCGGCCGTGTGCAAGCGGCACGACGTGAACCCGCGGCAGGTCTACACCGACCACCTCGACGAGCTGAAGGAGCTGATGACCGAGGGCGTGCCACTGCCCGCCTCGGCCCGGCCCCCCGCCCCGCCCGAATGGCTGGAGGACGCCGGCGAGAACCTGGCCCGGGCGGCGGAAGTGAGCGTGTCGAGCTATTACCATCCGCAGCAGTACCCGGCGCGCAACATCAACGACGGGCGCGTCAGCTTCACCGACAACAGTCTCCGCTGGGTCAGCGGCGACGAGACGCCCGACACGGTCGAACTCGCGTGGGAGAAGCCGCAGACGATTGGCGCGGCGCGGATCGTGACCGGCTGGGCCTCGGGCGCAGGGCCGCAGGACCCCATCGCCGACTTCGTGCTCCAGTACCACGACGGCAGCGAATACCGCAACATCGACGCCACCCGCACTACCGGCAACGAGTCGATCGACTGGCACGCCCGCTTCCCCGCCGTCACCACCGACCGCCTGCGGCTGGTGGTCACCGCCACGCCGAACGACCACAGCCGCATCTGGCAGATCGAGGTGTACGGGCCAGTGGCGGAGCAGTGACGGACCGGATGGCGCCTTGGAGTTGGTTCTACTGTACGGTAGAACACTTTGGCATTCCGCCCGGCCTTCCCCGGAGAATCGGGCCGTTCGAGAACCTTGACCAGTCCGATTCCCACGTGTTACAAACATGCCGTTTCGGGGCGACGTTCTCGGGGCGTTCCGGAGACCCGTGAACGGTTACAACGCAATGAGGTGGATAACCATGAACACCATCCGATCCCTGTTGTCCCTTCCGGCGCTGCGTGAACCGGCGCGCACCCGTTGCGGTCCGGGGGTCCTGTTTGCGATGGCGGCCGCCCTGGCCCTGCAACCGGCAGCCGCCAGGGACTTAGGCGTGCTTGAGCATCCGCCGGATTTTTACGGGTACTTACTCACGCTGGCCGATCGGCAATTCGAGGCCCGCACCCAAGAGATTAAGCGCATCCTTGCCGCTGACGACGCGGAGCGTCAGCTAAACGAGCGGCAGCGCCAGCTAAAGCAGCACTACCGGAACATCCTCGGGGACCTTCCGAGCGACAAGACGCCCTTGGAAGCTTCGGTGGCAGGCACCATCGACGCGGGCCATTATACGATTGAAAAAGTCGCCTACCAAAGCAGGCCCGGCTTTTATGTTACGGCCAA
>SKJM01000433.1 GCA_007122045.1 Planctomycetales bacterium
CGATCCCGGCGACTTGACCGCTTCGGACGGGCTCTTCTTGTTCGATACCGGCGCCGCGGCCGATAAGTTCGCCGTCCGGCGCAACATCGGAAACGAGGGGCCGTGGACGGTGGACATCCCCCTCGCCGTCGACGGCTACCCGATCGACCTCGACCACCTCAACATGGAGGCGTATATCTTCAACAACAACGGCGGCCTGCAATCGGTCAGTCGCCAATTGGACATTACGGTGAGCCTGCTCGACGGCAGCAAGAACGAATTGTGGTCGGATTCCGTATTGGACGTTTATCCCCAGGACGGCGGTGTCGTGCAGCCGCGATCGCTTGTCGTCGACCTTTCGGGCACGGAGCGGCTGCTCGCCAATACGGACTATTTCCTCCAGGTCACGGCCTCCTCGAGCATCTACCCTGCCGGGGGCAACAACGCCGGCATCGGCAGCCTGGCGCTTCGCGGGTACGTGGTGCCGGAGCCGGGCACCTGGCTGTTGCTGCTTACGGCCGTTGCGCTCGGACTATTGATGCGGCGGCGTGCATGAGGGCAAGGCTTTGGAGTGCGGCGGCTTGACGCCGCTTTCCGTTTCTTCCGTACATCGTTCAGCGGGCTTGAACGCTGGAAAGAGAAAGACCAAAGCGGCGTCAAGCCGCCGCACTCCAAACTTGTCAACAAGGTAACGGTCATGACGACACGTCCGGACTGCCAGGTCCAAGCTCCAAAATGCGGTTTTACATTGGTCGAGTTGCTGGTGGTCATCGCCATTATCGGCATCCTGATTGCGTTGCTGCTGCCGGCTGTGCAGGCCGCGCGGGAGGCGGCGCGAAGGCTCCAATGCGCCAATAATCTGAAGCAACTCGGCTTGGCCATGCACAACTACCACACGAGCCACGGCAGCTTTCCGCCGGGGGCCATCGGCATGAACCCGGCCACCGGCAACAAGGGCGAGGGCGGGCGCATCCGCACGCCGTTTGTGGCGTACATGCTGCCGTATCTGGAGCAAACCGCCCGGTACGACCTGTATGATTTCTCCAGGTCCGGCTTTCGCCAGGCCGAGGCGGTCGGGTTGCGCCTGGCCGTCTGGAATTGCCCGAGCGACACCCCCCACCGCATGTGGCACGCCGACGACTCGTTCCAGGAATACAAGGGCAACTACGGGCTGATTTGGGGGCAGAACACCTACATTGATCAGGTCAAACGGTCGCCGTTCTACCTCGACTACGGGGCGCGCATCGCCGATATTCGCGACGGAACATCCAACACGCTGGCCATGACCGAAATGCTGCAAGCCCCCTCCGAGCAGGGACAGCCGATCGACCGGCGTGGTCGAATCTGGAACGAGGACAGTTCCTGCTACCAGATCACCACCAAGCTGACGCCCAACAGTTCCGCACCCGATACCGGCCGCTGCGCGGACCGCCCGGAAATGGGCCTGCCCTGCATCAACAGCGGCGGCTCCGGCTTCCAGGACTACATGGGCGCCCGCAGCCGCCACCCCGGCGGGGTGCAAGTGCTGATGTGCGACGGGTCGGTCCATTTCGCCAGCGAATCGATCCAGCTCGACGTATGGCAGGCCCTGAGCAGCCAAGCCGGGGGCGAGCCCGTGCAACCGCCGTGGAACTGACCCGCCGCCGGTCGACCCGGCTCGTGCGGAGCACAATCCCCCTCCCACCCGAAAAGGATGAGGTGCATGACCCTCCCCCCGTATCGCGTGTTTGCCGCTGTCGCCGCCGTGCTTTGCCTGCTGGTCGTCATGGAGGGCCGGGCTCCCGCCCAAAGCGCCGAGCCTGGCCAGGCGCCGCGGCCGAACATCATTTACATTCTCGCCGATGACCTCGGCTACGGCGAACTGGGCTCGTACGGGCAGCGGGTGATCCAAACCCCCGAGCTGGACCGGATGGCCGAGCAGGGCATGCGATTCACCCAGCACTACGCCGGGTCCACCGTCTGTGCTCCCGCCCGCTCGGTGCTGCTTACCGGCCAGCACACCGGCCGCACGCCCATCCGCGGCAACCTTGTCGAGCCGCGCAACGCGCTCACCTCCGAGCCGCCGACCATCGCCGGCATGTTGCGCGACGCCGGCTACGCGACCGCCTGTATCGGCAAGTGGGGCGTGGGCTCACCCGCAGCACTGACCAACCCGAACGACGTGGGGTTCGACCATTTCTTCGGATACCTCAACATGTTTCACGCACACAACTACTACCCGGAATTTCTCATCCGCAACGGCGAAGTGGTCGAACTCCGGAACGTCAGCGGCCCGAAGTGGCGCAAGTACCGCAACCTCGACAACCCCCGCGCCGGCATGGGCGTCGCTGAAAAGAAAGTCGACTACACCCCGGACCTGTTTCTCGCCGAGGCTCGGCAGTTCATCCGCCAACATCGTGACGAGCCGTTCTTTCTGTATTTTTCGATGATCCTTCCGCACGCCAACAACGAAGCGATGCGGCAGGAAGGCGACGGCACCGAGATCCCCGATTACGGCATCTACGCCGACCGCGACTGGCCCGATCAGGACAAGGGCCATGCGGCGATGATCACCCGCATGGATCGCGACGTCGGCGAGCTGCTGGCCCTGCTGCGCGAGCTGGAAATCGACGAGCGCACGCTGGTCATCTTCACTTCCGACAATGGCCCGCACAACGAATCGCGCCACAACCTTGGGCGTTTCAACCCCAGCGGGAACTTGCGCGGCATCAAGCGCGACCTCTACGAAGGCGGCATCCGCGTTCCGTTCATCGCGCGCTGGCCCGGCCGGATCGCACCTGGAACCAGCAGCGGTCACATCAGCTACTTCGGCGACATGATGGCCACCTTCGCCGACCTTGCCGGCACACGGGTCCCCGAGGGCGATCGGCAGTCGATCTCGATGCTGCCCGCGCTGCTGGGCGACGACGATGAGCAGGCCGAGCACGATTACCTGTACTGGGAGTTCCACGAGCGACGGACCGCGCAGGCG
Organism: Planctomycetales bacterium; assembly: GCA_007122045.1. GTDB lineage: Bacteria > Planctomycetota > Planctomycetia > Pirellulales > Thermoguttaceae > PWXP01. The sequence continues at coordinate 2,951 of SKJM01000433.1, forward strand.
GTGCGGCAGGGGCCGTGGAAGGCGGTCCGCGTGCCGGCCGCGACCGGCGACATCGAACTGTACAACCTCGAGGGCGACCTCGGCGAGCAAAACAACATCGCCGCCGATCACCCCGACATCGCCCGCCGCATGGAACGCATCATGGAGGACGCTCACATGCCTACCAACCACTGGAGCTTCGAATGACGGTAACCGTTCACGGCCGGCTGGGGACTGGTCCATTTTTCGGCGAACCAGCGCTGTTGTCAGGGAAAGACGATGTCCGAAAAATGGACCTGTCCCCTTACCGGCCGAAGGGGACAGTCCCATTTTCGCGGCGAAATAGTGTTATCCAGGAGGAATA
>SKJM01000119.1 GCA_007122045.1 Planctomycetales bacterium
CAACGCCTGGTTCCGCACGCTGACCAACGCGGCCGGCGCGCTGGACATGTTCAACGCCCACAACGACGAAATCGCCTACTACCGCGAGGACCCGTCGATTCCGGCCGAGCGGCTCGAACACCTGCTCGACGCCGGGCACGCCCTGATGTTCCACCGTTCGCGCGTGCTGGGGCGCAAACGGGAGACACAACAGCAGCAGCGCGAGCGGGTGATCGCCGCCCGCCGGGCCGAATCGGGCGAATGGGACCACCTCAAGCCGCGCTCCGAACGGCAGAAGCCGCCGCTGGAACTGGACCGCATCCCACTGGAGCCCGACGAGGACCTGCTCCGCTTCCTGGCCGAGTATGCCCCGCTGCAAGACTGGGAGCGCCGGGTCCTGGAGATCGTGGCCGAGGAGAGCGACTATTTCACGCCCAACATCATGACCAAGGTGATGAACGAAGGTTGGTCCACCTACTGGCACGATCGCATCTTCCACGCCCTGCCCGACCGGCCGCCGGAGTTCGACGTCGAGTACGCGCACAAGATGTCGGGCGTGGTGCTGCCGAACCCGATGTCGATGAACCCCTATCACCTCGGCTGGGCCATCTGGAAAGACATCTACCGCCGCTGGGAGCGGCCCGAGGGCGACGACCGCGACGCCTGGGGCCGCCCCGGCGGCCAGGGGCTCGACAAACTGTTCGAAGTGCGCGATACCGAACACGACGCCTCGTTCATCGGCAACTACCTGACCGACGACCTGATTGCCGAACTAAAACTGTTCCGCTACCGATGGGCGGCCGACTTGGGCGACGAGTCGGTCTACCGCGTGCTCGACGTGCCCGACCCCGACGGCTACGAAGGCATCCGGCAGGCTGCCATCCTCCAGGTGGGTGGCAGCCGGTTTCCGATGCTGCGGGTGCTCAACGCCAACTACTACCGCGACCGCACCCTCGAGTTGGAGCACGTGCACGACGGCCGCGACCTGAAGATCTTCGAACCGGAACTGCCGCTGAAGGACCTGCGCGCCATCCTCGACGAACGGGGCGACTTTTCCGGCGAGGCCGAGCTTTCCGACACCGGCGAGGTGCTCAAGCACATCGTGACCATCTGGAAGAACCCCATCATCCTCCAAACCCTCTACGACGGCGCCCCGCTGACCCTCCGCTGCCGCCGCGACGGGCAAATCAGCGTGCGACTGGGAGCGTAGGGTGGGTGGTTCCGGCTGTCGGTGCCCGGCGGATGCATGGCTGCGCCCAATGCGGCGTTCGAGCGGCGCTGCGGTTTGCGCCACGACACAGCCGGGTTCACCCACGCGCGCGGAAGGGTATCCGCCGCGCACCCATTCGCCCGACGTTGCGGGTGTGGGGCCGGTCGAGCGCGCGTGTGAAGCCGGCGCCGGGCCGCTTCTTCCGAACGACGGAACGATTCTGGATGAATCTCCAGACGCGTCGGACCTTGAAGTGGAAGAAGACCGGCTTGGCGAACGGCTTACCCGCGAAGTCGCCACCATGGCCGGGCGGGAATGACGGGTGGGCATCAATCGTCGGGCGGCAAATCGTCGTGTGCTTCGCCTCGCATGGTGAGGTCATCGAAGTCCCATCGTTTGAGGCGCCTGCGGTCGTCAAGCGATACCTCGGCCTCAGAACAGAGGATGGACTCCCTGACTTCGACACCATCGTTCTCACCGAAGGCAGCCTCGATCTTGTCGAGCAGTGCCTGGGCCGAAGCTCGCGCCTCGGGGTCAGGCCAAGACCCGATGTCTCGTCCTTGGTCAGTGCCAGTGCGGAATCAGGCTCTGAATCGAGGAGCCGTTCTCTCTGAATCCAAAAGCGATTCTGGATCAAGAACTCCCAAATCGACGCGCCTGGGGCACTTCTTTCGAGCTGGTAGCGGCGAGGACTCTTTCCCCAGAAGCAGGTTCCGTCTTTTTGGGAGAGGGGGAGGACCGCGGCAGAGAGTATTTCGACCTCCGGCTCGGCCTCGAAACTCGGATTGGCCACGTCGCAATCGTGGGAGGCGATCACGAGCTTTCGGCCATCCTCCGCGAGGGGAAGCAGGCCATCGTCGATGAGCGACTCAACGAATGCATCTTTCAGCACGGAGCCTTGCCGCCACCCTTGGTGCTTCACCTTGATGGCATCGGGTTCGTCGCGGCGCATGACTGGCTATTCAGGCTGAAGTCGTTTCCCGGTCTCCAGGTCGATCTCGTCCTGGCGATCTGCCACCTGGCAGAGGTCGATGCCGTGTTTCCCGGCAAGCTCGCGGACACTGATCCCTGGACGGGGCGCCTGTGAAACGGGGCGCTAAGCGGCCTGGCCGAGCCGGGAATCGAGAGTTGCCATCGGAATGGGCGTCTGGGTGAGGAGCGACAAGATGGACACGCCCTGGACGTCGGGCTCGTGAAGCTGCTTGCCCAGCGGCGTCGAAGAAAGGCGGTCCCACTTGCGCGCAATGCGGTAGAGGGCACGGACGCCTTCCCGGTTCCCGGCGTGCGGAGTGTTGCGGCCGTTCAGCCACGAATACACCGTCGGGCGTTCAACGCCTACGGCTTCGGCAAGCTCCTTCATTTGAAGCGACAGAGAACTCCGTATGGCGGCAATCTGGTCCTGGAGCGACGGCATGCGCGCTGCCGCCCTCGCGGGGGGGCTCGCCGAGGAAGTTTCCGCCACCGTGAAGACAATGACGGCGTTGCTGCCGGTAAATTCCTCTGCCCAGTCGTAAGGAGGGCGCAGCCGTTCGGTGCGGGACGCAAGGAACCGAAGCTGTTCCCAATAGGGCATGTCGCTCCAGGTCGGCGTGCCCACGTCCGTGCGTTCGAGGCTCGGTGGGTCTTCGGCGATGCCGGGGCTGGTTAGTCTCGCCGAAGCGTAGAACTGCGGAACCGCAGGCAGCGAAGCGCGTTCCTTGACGGCGGGCACAGTCACTCCTCCTTCTCCCAGAACTTCACGGCTTCCTCGGTGACAGCAGCCAGGAAGCCCTTGCTCGAAGTAGTATGAAGATCCCAAAGGAGTTCGACCAGGGGGCTTGCCGCGAACTCCACTTCTCGCTTGGCAATGTGATCGATATCGAGAATACGGTATGTCTCCCCTGCAAGCTCGTCCAGATCGGGTTGGAATCGAAGGTGGGTGGAAACCAGGTCGGGCGGCAGAAAGCTCGCGCCGGATTTTTCGAACGAGCGGACCTACAGGTCGCCGCCATCGCTTTCCGCCTGAGTCATGAACTGGTGGGACAACTCAGATGGGACAACTCAGACACCCATACTCGACACCGACTCCCCGTCGACTACAGTTGATACCGTGGATTGGGGGTCG
>SKJM01000541.1 GCA_007122045.1 Planctomycetales bacterium
CCGGGCGGACATTCCGCTTGCCAACGCAGCTCGCCGCTCTCCTGCTCGTAACACAGGAGCCGGCGTCCGCGATGGAACACCACGGCGCCGCCGCCGGCAGTGAGCGTTGCCCGATTCATGTTGCCCACTTCCTCCGACCATCGCACCTCGCCGGTGGCGGCGTCGATCGCCACCAGGCTGGTGCCGGGCGCCTGCCCGCGGCGCTTGGCCTGCTCGGCCGAGGCCGGCTGCACGCGGACGAACATCGTATCGCCGTCGACCAGCAGTTCCTGCGCCCCCTCGGTGCCGGCGCACTCGGTCAATACCTCACCGGTGGCGGCGTCGAGGATGCTCACCGGCGCGTCGTGGAAGCCCAAGGTCACGTAGATGCGGTCGCCCACGGCCACTAGGCGGCGTTGCACCTCCGGCGGCACACCCCCGCGCTGCCCGCGCAGCACCCGCCAGTCGGCATCGCGAATTTGCGGCCGCCACGCCTGCCAGCCCCACGGCTCGAGCGGCCGCTTCCAAAGCAGCACGCCGTTGAAGGCGTCGCGGGCCACCAGCGACCACTGGGCGGGAAACCGCGGGTCGGTCACCCCGATGGGGCCCTCGTCGAGAATGTAAACCAGCCGCCCGGCGGCCGAAACCATCGCCGGCAGGCTGGAGTCGATCTCATGGCTGCGGCAGAACATCGGCTCCGACACCCACTGCAGCGCTTTGGCGGGTCCGACGCGCCGGTCGCGCGCCACGGCATTGCCCGACGCACTGTGCAGAAAGTGCGTCCACTGGTCGATCTCCTCCGGCCACGGCTTGCGGGCCATTTCCGGCGCGGCGCCGTCCGCATCGCCCGGCAGCCGGTACAACACCCCGCCGGGCACCAGCACGCGCATCAGTTCTTCGTCAGCCACGTTGGGTGCAGCCGCCGCGGCCGGGTGCAGGACGATGAGGTTCACCAGGTTGTCGGCGTAGGGCAGCGCCGTGTCCTCGAAGTGCTCGACGGAAACGTTGCCGTACAGGCCCTTCTGCTGGAGGTGTTCCCGTACCCGCGCCACCTGCTCGGAATCGGCCGCCAGGGCCTGCACCACCACCGCGTCGGGCGTGCCCAGTCCGGCGGTGAACTCGGCACTTTCCAGTCCCAGTTCTACGACCAATCCCCCGCTGACGCCCGCCTCGCGGTAAACCGCCTCGGCATCGGCGCCGGCGTGGGCCGGCTGGATCGTGGCGGCAACCAGAAGTAACAACGTCGGAAATGCTGCTTTCATCGTGAAGGTCCTTTTGTCGGTCCGAACGGGCATTTCGCCAGGCCGGGGCGTTTCGCGATTCCCCTCGCCGTGAAAGGAATCCGCGCGTGATGCCGCCATGGACGTGGTGGTCTATCAGCCGAGCCACCGTCATGGCGGCACCTTTCGCGCATTCGGCCTCTTCGCCATCGCCGAGTTGCCAGGGCGCTTTGGGCCTCAGGCGATCTCGGGCACGACGAACGGCTCGCGGTACTCGCGGCGGAGGAAGGCGTTGGCCGCCTCGGCGCGCTCGCCAACGAACCGCTCCGTGTCGGGGTCGACCTCCAGCAGCGAGGTAAACCGGATGTCCTCGCTCTCGATGCGCAGCCCGTGCGCGTTGAGCAGCTTCATCTTGTCGTTCAACAGGCCGATCCACTGGCCCGAGGGGTCGGGAACCCGTGCCGCCTCGGCGCGCGAGAAGGGCTCGCCGGCGCGGACCATGATGTTGGCCAGATGGCACCAACTGGTCGTGTCGCTGCCGCTGCGGATGGGCGAGTTGAGGATCGAGGCGTCGCGGCTGCGGAGGGCGTCGATGAAGTTGCGCAAGTGCTCGCTCCCGCCGCCGGTGCCGGAGAAGCGGCGCACCTGCTTGCCGTCGGCGTCGAAGGCCACGGCCCGGCCGCGCTGGCCCTCGAGCCGGCCGCCCTCGCAGTAGGCGATGTAGCCGCTGCCCGGGCCGGGATGCGGCGAGGCGCTCCGCGAGCCGGGTTCGGCCGGCAGGTTCGACAGGCCGATGACCACGGGAATGGCGCCGGTGTCGAAGAAGACGAAGTGCACGTTGGGCGTCTGGCCCGCGTCGTTGAACACCACCCGGCCGCCGCCGCCGGCAATCCGCCGGGGCAGCACGACTTCATCGCGGAAGACGTTGTTGCGCAGGTCGTCGAGCACGTGCACGCCCCAGTTGCCCATCTCGCCCGTGCCCGTGTTCCAGTCCCAGTGCCAGTCGTATTGCAGATTGCTGCGATAGATGGGTTCGTCCTGGGCCGGGCCGAGCCACAGGTCGTATTCGATGTGGTCGGGAACCGGCAGCGGCGTGTCGCGCTTGCCGATGGGCGGGCGGACGCCGTAGCGGTTCACGCGGGCCGAGACGATCTCGCCGAGCGGCTTGTCGTCGTGGAGGAACGCCTGGATTTCGGCCTGCATGGGATCGGAGCGCTGCTGGGTGCCGTGCAGGCAGATTCTTCCGGTATTCTCGACGGCGGCCACCGCCTGGCGGCCTTCCCAGTGGTTGTGCGACATGGGCTTCTCGCAGTACACGTCCTTGCCGGCCTGCACGGCGTAGATGGTCGCCAGGCTATGCCAGTGCACCGAACTGGCGATGACCACCGCGTCGATGCCGTCATCCTCGACCATCTCGCGCAGGTCGACCCACTGTTTGGCATCGGGGAATCGCTTGCCAACGCCGGCCAGTCTGCTGCGGTCGGCGTCGCACAGTCCCGCAACGCGCACTCCGCTCAGGTTGCCGAAACTGCGGATCAAGCCGCTGCCGCGTCCGCCGCAGCCGATCAGGCCCAGGCGAATCGCGTCATTCGCCCCGGCGGCCTGCTGCGAGGCCATCGGCACGGCTACGGCCGCCCCGGCGGCCAGGCCGGTTCGAAGAAAATCACGTCGAGTCACAGAATTCATGGGAGTCTCCTCAAGTAAGAAAACGGCTTGTTCGTTATGCGGATTTCACCTGCGGCAGAGTGGGCCAACCCCCCCAGCGGTGACCGACCACGCCTCGACACCTTACCGCTAGCATAGCAAGGATTTCGGCGGTTGCCAAGCGGTTTTCGCGGCAAGGGGAACGACGTGCGGCGTATTGGCGATGGGGGTCATTGCGGGTGAATCAAGCTGCCACCAATTGGGCAGGCGCCATGAGACAAAGCCCAAAAAATCGCGCGCCTCACATCGGGGGAGCCCTAACCTTGGGCCGTCGTCTTTCATGGCCCCAGGCGCTTCTCCAGAGGTATTGGAAGGGGCGTTGGCACTTCATGCCAATGGCCGTATACTTGGGGAGAGGAACGGTACAGGAGAAATGCCAACATGCCTACACGCAATGTCCACCTCACGGATCGCTACGACGAGTTTGTCGACGAACTGGTCACCTCGGGGCGGTTCTCCAACGCCAGCGAGGTGATCCGAGCCGGACTCCGCCTGCTGGAACAGCAAGCCCGCGAGGACGTGGAGAAACTGGCGCTGCTGCGCTCGTTGGCGTCCGAGGCGTTTGACGAACTGGACCAGGGCCAAGGGATCTCCATCGCCGACGAACCGGGACTTGCCGATTTCATCGGCCGGATTGGGCGCCGCGCCGCCGAACAGGTCGAGCAGCCCGTGGCCGAGCGTTGATCCCATGCCCCGTTACCTCATCTCGCCTGCCGCTGAGCGCGATATCGAGTCGATCCTCGCATGGACCCATGAGCGATTCGGGCAGCAAGGCCGGCTCCGCTACGAGGCCCTTCTGGTCCGCGCCATCCTCGATTTGGCCGATAGTCCGCAGCGGACAGGCAGCCTCACCCGCCCTGAGATTTCGCGTGTACAATAGCCAGATTGATCCCCCTTTTACCCTCGGCTATTATGGCGCCCCAACGCGGGAGTTGGAATCCCGTAGCGAAAGTGTGCGATGGCCGTTTCCGACGTAAACGAATTGGGCGCTCTGCTGACCGGGCCGCAGCCGGCCGAAGCCGACTACGCGACCCGCGTGGTCGACCTCCTGCTGCCCGCCGCCCAACAGCTTGGGGCCAGCGACCTGCACTTGCAGCCGGCGGCCGGCGGACTGGAGGTGAAGCTGCGCATCGACGGGGTGCTCCAGACGGCGGCCCTGCTTCCCTGCGAGGCCGGCCCCCGCGTCGTCGGGCGGTTGAAGGTGCTTGCCGGGCTGCTCACCTACTGCACCGACCGGCCGCAGGAGGGGCGCATCCGGCCGGCCGAACCGCACGGCGGTCCGGCCAATCCCGCCCCCTTGTCCCATTCATCCCTTCCGTCCGATCCGGCTCAGCCATCGGCCGTTGCCGCCGGCCCCGAGATGCGCCTCAGCACGTTCCCTACGCTCCACGGCGAGCGGGCCGTGGTGCGCCTGTTCGCCGGCGCGCGGCAGTTCGCCCGGCTCGACGACCTCGGCCTCCACCCGCCTCTCCGACCCGTGCTCGACCGGCTACTGGCCGAGACGTCGGGCGTGGTGCTGGTGAGCGGGCCGGCGGGCAGCGGCAAGACGACCACGCTGTATGCCTGCCTCCGCGAGTTGGCCGCCCAAAGCCGCGGTGAGCGGTCGCTGCTGTCGATCGAGGACCCCATCGAGATGGCCGTCGACGGCGTGGCCCAAACCCAGGTGAACCCGGCCGCGGGGCTCGACCTGGCCGCCGGCGTGCGCGCCCTGATGCGCCACGACCCGGAGGTGATCCTCATTGGCGAAATCCGCGACCGCCCCACGGCCCAGGCCGCCATGCAAGCCGGGCTGACCGGCCAACTGGTCCTCTCCGCCTTCCACGCCGGCAGCGCGGCCGAAACGGTCGGCCGCCTGCTCGACATGGGCATCGAGCCGTACATTCTCCGCAGCGGCCTGCTGGGCGTGCTCTCCCAGCGGCTCCTGCGGCGCCTGTGCGACTGCGCCCGATGGTCCGACGACCCCGGCCACCGGCTCGGCCTGCCCGTGGCCTCTACCCGCGTTCCCACCGGCTGCAAAGCCTGCGGGCAGACCGGCTACCGCGGCCGCGCGCTGCTGGCCGAGCTGCTGCTGCCCGAGCCGCCGCCCACCGGGCAGGCCATCCTGGCGCGGGCCGAGGCCGAAGTGATCGAGCGGCGGGCGGTCGAGTCGGGCATGGTCACCCGCTGGCAGCGGGCCGCCGAAATGGTCGACGCGGGCGTCACCGGCGCGGCCGAGGTGCGCCGAGCGATGGGGTTCGGACGACTGGGAGCGGAGGGGCAGGTGCCGGCATGATCGGCCGGGAAAGCCGCTCACTCATACCGTGCCGGGATGCCGTTCACGGCGACTGTCCCCTTCGGCCGGTATGGGGACAGGTCGAGCCCATGAACGGTTACCGCGCCGGGATGCCGCACCCTGGGCCCGGTGCGGGCATGCGCCCGGAAGCGGCGTTACCGTTCGCGGAACGTGATGCGGCCTTTGGTCAGGTCGTAGGGCGACAGCTCCACGCGCACGCGGTCGCCCGGCACGATGCGGATGAAGTGCTTCCGCATCTTGCCGGCCACGTGGGCGATCACTTTGTGGCCGCTTTCCAACTGCACGCGGAACCGCGTGTTGGCCAGCGCTTCGGTGACCGTCCCCTCCACCTCGATGGCTTCCTCTTTTTTCGGCATACACGTGCTCCGCGACGATTCCCCGTTGCTCCCGCCCGAAAGTTCCCCGGAAACAGCCGGGCCGGCAAGAATAGCCTTCAGTTTACCAGTTCCTCTGGGCGTGTCCAGTGGGGAAGCGGCGTCGGCTGGAGTGCTGGCTTTAGGCGGCCTTTTCTTTCCGGCGAAAGCCGGCACGCCAACGACCTTTCGCGGCACGCCCGCCTGACCGTTGGAGTCGTGCCTTTAGGCGCATTTCCCGCTCCCCCCACCGGTCGGGATTGCCACCGCGTCGATTCACCCTTATCCTACGGAACATGAACGCCCGCCCTTCCCACCGCCCACTGCGAACGCCGCCTGCCCGCTTTCCGTTTCCGAGCCCCCGGCACAATAAAACCGCCCGATGAGGGGGCTTTGTTCCCTCCCGGATGGCGCAGATCGCCCCGGAGATGGCGAGCAGCCGACTGGGATTTGCCGGTCGGATGGCCGTTCCTGTCCGTCGGGCCAAGAGACGGACAAGAATGCCCATCGAACGGGCGTGGTGCGATAGTTTCCGCCGCTCGCCTCAGGACCCTCGAATGTCAGACCACGAACTCCAGCGAAAATTCGGTTTGTCCACCGCCACCTACGTGGTGATCGCCAGTATGGTCGGGACCGGGATTCTGATCTCGCCCGGCTTCATGATGGTTTCGCTCCAGAACTACCCGCTGATCTTCGGGTTGTGGGTGCTGGGTGGGGTGCTGGCCCTGTGCGGCGCGCTGTGCGTGGCGGAACTGGCGGCCGCGCTGCCGCAAGCGGGCGGCGAATACGTGTACCTGCGCGAAGCCTACGGCCCCATGCCGGCCTTCCTCTCCGGCTGGACCTCGTTCTTCCTCGGCTTCGCCGCGCCGCTGGCGGTGACGAGCCACCTGGCGGCCGAGTACCTGTTGACGCCTTTCGGCTTGGACACGGGATACCGGATCCCCGTCCTGGCGGCCGTCATCGTCGCCGCCATCACGGTGCCCAACCTCCTCGGCCACCGTCTTTCCGCCTGGACGCAGGACTTCACCACGATCATCAAGCTCGCCCTGTTCGTGGGCCTGGTGGTCCTGGCGGCGCTGTTCCCCGGCGGGCGCCTCGCCCACGTCGCCGAAGGGCAACCCATCAGGCAGGTCGGCGTGGGCATCGCCGCCACCCAGTTGTTCTACGTCATGTTCGCCTACAGTGGCTGGAATGCCGCCAGCTACCTGGCCGGCGAAGTACGCAACCCCGGAAGAACCCTCCCCCGCTCGCTCCTGCTGGGCGCCGGCTCGGTCATCCTGCTGTACCTGGCCGTCAACCTGGTGTTTGCCTATGCCGTGCCCCTGGACGCCGTGGGGTTCGGCGAGGGCATGGTGCACCCCACCCAAGTACCCCTACTGGCCGTCGAGAACCTGTTCGGCTCGCGGGCTTCCAACGTCTTCTCGGTGCTTCTGGGCGTGACGTTCCTGGCAAACGTCAGCGCGTTTGTCATCACCGGCCCGCGGGTGTACTACGCCATGGCACGGAACGGATTGTTTCCCTCGATCGCCCAGCGGGTGAGCCCCAAGGGGCGGGTGCCCGTGTACGGGATGGTCCTGCAAAGCCTCCTGGCGATCATCATCCTGTTCGCCATGGATTTCCAGAACCTGTACCAATATGCCTCGGTGGGGCTGTCGCTGTTCGCCATGCTATTCATCGCGGCCGTGTACGTGCTTCGCTGGCGCCGGCCGGAAATGGAACGGCCGTTCCGCGTGCCCGGCTACCCCGTCGTGCCGGCCATCTTCCTGGTGGTGACCCTGTTCATGGCGGTCTTCGCCTTCGTGGAGTGGCCTGGGCCCTCGCTGTACAGCGCCGGCAGCATCCTTGTGGGCATCCCGGTTTACTACGTGTGGTCGGCCTTGTTCCGGCCCCGGCAGTACGGCGGCCGGTCCCAAGGCCCGATCTGAGGCCGTACCGACCATGCTCTGGTAGATTTCGGGAATTTCTTGCCTGATTCCGCAGAAAACGGACCTTAACCGATGTGTGGCGTAGTTGTGCGCGTACCGTGGCCTGAATATGTCTAGTCCTACCCATAACGAAGCACCCATAGCCCCTCTGGCCGACGATTTCTTGCGATTGTATTCCGCGCATCAGCCGAGAATCTTCGCCTACATTTTCACCTTGTTGCCAAGCTGGCACGATGCGGAAGATGTACTCCAGGAGACCAGCGTCGTGCTTTGGCGGGCATTCGGCGAGTTTCAGCCCGGCACCGACTTCCGCGCCTGGGCATGCAAGACGGCCTTCCATCAGGTCTTGTCCTTTCGCAAGCGACAGAAACGCGTGCCGATCCCCCTAAGCGAGGCGTTCGTCGACACGGTGGCCGCCGAGTTGGCCGAAATGGACAAGACGCTGGACCATCGGCTCCAAGCCTTGGCCGCCTGCGTCGAAAAGCTGCCGCGGCGGGCACGCGAACTGTTGCGGCGGTGTTACCAGTCTGGTTTGGCCACGAAGCAGGTCGCCGCGGAACTGGAACGACCGGCGGGAACCATCTACAAAGAACTCACACGGATCCGCCGCGGCTTGTTCGCTTGCGTGGAAAGGACCCTCGCTTCGGAGGAGCGGGCATGAGCGAACGTTGGATCCCGGATAACGAGTTGATGGACCTGGTCGAGGCCGTCTGCCACGGCGAACCGAGCGACGAGCAGACCGCGCGGCTGGAAGCCCGGGTGCTGGGCGACCAGCATGCCCGGCAGTATTACATCCGGTACCTGCACATGCACGCCCATCTACCCTTGCTCCAGGGCGAGCAGCCCGAGGACGCGGTTGAAGGGGCTGGGGAGGTCGAGGACGCCCGCACCCCCGCGCCGCCGGTTCCGACGGCCGGCATGTTCGGCGCGGCGGTCGATCGGATCGTCACGTATTTCAGCGACATTACTCCGTTTTCATGGCTCGTCGCGACGTTGATCACGCTCTCGATGTTGGGGGTGTTGGCCGTGTGGGTCGCCCCGGTCTATTGGCCCCAGGCCGGCGGGCCGGACCTTCGCGTCGAATTGCCCACCCACGTTGCGCAAATCGGGCGCGCGGTCGATTGCCGATGGGCCGATCCCGGCACCGCCCCCCAGCCCGGCTTCTTCCTCCCGCAAGGCCGGCGGCTCGAGCTGGTGTCCGGACTGGTCGAGATCAAGTTCGGCAGCGGGGCGAATGTCTTCGTGCAGGGGCCGGCCACCTTCACGGTCGAGTCGGAAGCGTACGGGCGTCTCGGAGTGGGGCGATTGACCGCGCACGTGTCGAAGCCGGCCAGGGGCTTCACGATCGGAACCCCCACCGCGCGGATCGTCGACTTGGGAACCGAATTCGGGGTGGAAGTGGGGAAGGATCAGGACACCCAGGTCCACGTGCTGACCGGCGCGGTCGAGGTGGCCCGCACCGACGCGCCGGACGGAGCGCGAATACGGCTGGGGGCCGGCGAGGGACTCCGGGTCGATTCGACGGGCATGACGCGAATGGCGGCCGACGCCGATTTCGTCCGCTCCCCGCCGGCCGAGGCGGGCGAATCGCACACCTACACGGCCATGGCGCTGGAACTGCGCCCCGCGGCCTACTGGAACTTTGAAACGATTGCGGGCGACAAGCGGGTGCTCGACGTATCGGGCAACGGGCACGACGGGCAATTGCGAGGCGGTGCCGCCGTCGCCGAAGGCGCGGGCCGGGTCGGCAACGCCCTCTGGCTCGACGGCACCGGGTTCGTTGAGGTGCCCAATCATCCGGCACTCCATCCCGGCCGTGGCAGTTTCACCGTGGCCGGATGGATTCAGGTGCTCGCCCGCACGGGCGAACATCACCTGCTGGGCCAGGGGAGCACCGCTACCCGCTACGGTGAGCCCCGGATTGCCTGGAGCGTGCGGCTGGACAAGGCGGGCCGGCTGCGCGCCGGCATGGATAACGCGGCGCCAGGGTCCAACACGTTTGCCACCGCCCTCACGGCCGACCTGCGCGACGGCCGATGGTACCACGTGGCCGTCGTGTTTGACCGCGAACGCCCCGCCCAATTATACTATGTCGATGGGCAACTGGTCCATACGGAGAGCCTCGCCGGAAAGGTGGTCGACCGGACGCTGGAAAGCCCACACACGCTGAATATTGGCATGAACGACGGCTTCGGCTTCACCACGGGGTTGATCGATGAAGTGCTGTTGTTTCGGCGCGCGCTTTCCGCCGAGGAGATTCGGAAACTTTGTCCCGGCAATCCATAACCTAAAAAGGGTGCTTTGGTTTTGTTGTTTGTTTTCCATTTCCATTGTTTCAAGGAGTCTTGCGATGAAGAAACTGAGTGTGTTCCTGCTGTCGTCGGCAGCCTTGGCCCTGGTCGTTCGACCGGCGGTTGCCGAGGTGATCGATTACCAGAATCTGGTGACCGCAAACCCGAACCTGCTCTACTATTGGAGCTTCGACGGCACCGACAATACGACGCGTCAGGCCGATAAGGCGCCCGGGGCCGACGGTTCGGCTAACCTTATTCAGCAAACCTACGGCAACAACCCGACGCCCGTCAGCTTCACCACCGGCTGGAGTGCCGGTTTCGCGCCGGCGAGTACGGCCGCCGTGACGACAAGGACCGGCGGCGATCGTGCGCAGGACGGCGCCAGCGGCGCGGCGTTCAAGACGGCCGATGCGAGCAGCGCCGCTTATCTGAACCTCCCCTCGACCATGACTGTCGAAGCCATCATCCAGCCGCACCAAACGACCCTTCCGGGGACGTTCGGCGTAGGATACGTCGCCGTATCGCGCCCCGCCACGAACGTCCGTGGGGCCTTTCTGATGCAGGGAAGCTCCGCCGGCTCAGCGGCGCAGTATTCCGACAATCTGACTGCCTTGATCGGCAGCAGTTGGAGCACGGGGAACGAACTGACGCTGCTCGATGCACTCACCGCCGACGACTGGTACTACACGGCGAGCACCTTCGAGGTGTCTGGAGGAAACACCACCATCACCAGCTACATCGCCAACCTTTCCGCCGGGGAGACCACCCTCACGTCGCTCGGTTCCAAGACCGTCAACGGGAGCTACCTTGGTTCGGCGCCGCTGGGGATTGGCATGGCGAATTTCAGAATCACGCAGGCAGGCACGCCGTCGGAGTGGTATCAAAGCGCCTTCCCTGGCGCGATCGACGAAGTGGCCATCTACAATGCCGCGCTCAGTCCGGCGACCCTCCAAGGGCACCTCAACGCGCTTTGGGTTCCCGAACCGTCCGGCATGGTGCTGATGCTGTTCGGCCTGGTCGGATGGGTCCTTGCCACCGGCCGCCGGCGGCGGGGCAAGTGAACCGTGACGATTGGCCGTTTGGAGGGACGCTCTCGATTTTCGGGGGCGCCACGCTGGGGTCAGAGCGCCCTTAGTCACCGGCGGTGTGGCGAAGACGGCTAAGGGCGCTTTGCCCCTCGGTTACCCTAAACCGCCCCGGGGAACGGTTCGAATATACACAACGATCCAAAATCCAAAACCCTCGAAGGAGGCGCGATGCCACCCCGAATCTTACCGCAGCCTTGTTCTCGGAAACTCTTCCTGGCCGCCGTCTGGCTCACCTCGGTTCATGCGGCGGCCTCCGAGCCCGTGATCGACGCCGACTTTCCCGGCGGAAACATCCTTCTCGAACGCATCGAGGACGACACCGCCTACCTGCGCCAGGATCTACGGGACACGGAGGGCTGGTGGTTCTATTGGTGCTTCCGCGTGCGCGGCGCGGCCGGGCAAACGCTCACGTTCAACTTCACGAACCGAAACGTCATCGGCTTGCAGGGACCGGCCATCAGCCGTGACGAGGGAAGCACTTGGTCCTGGCTGGGCAGGCAGGCCGTCTCGGGCACGTCATTTTCCTACACCTTCGGGGCAGATGCCGACGACGTGCGTTTCGCCTTCGCCATGCCCTATACGGAAGCCGACCTCAACCGCTTCCTGGCAACCCATGAGAACAATCCCCACCTGAAGGTGGAAACGCTCACCCAGGACCGGAGCGGCCGCGACGTGGAACTGCTGCGCGCGGGCAAGTTGGATGGCGAGCCGCGCTACCGGGTGGCCCTGACTGCCCGCCATCATGCCTGCGAGACGATGGCCAGTTGGACCCTGGAGGGCATCCTCGACGCCGTCCTGTCCAATACCGAAGACGGGCGATGGTTTCGCGAGAACGTCGAGGTCGTGGCGGTCCCCTTCATGGACAAAGACGGCGTCGAAGCCGGCGACCAGGGAAAAAACCGGCGCCCGCACGACCACGCACGCGACTACACCGGCGAGGCCATCTACCCGACCGTGCAGGCGCTCAAGGACTTCCTGCCAACGTGGTCGGAGGGCAAGCTGCGGATCGCGCTCGACCTGCACTGTCCCTATCTTCGTGACGATAACATCTTCTGGGTACTCAATCCGGACGAGCCGTACCAAACGAACACGCGCGCGTTTCTGAGCGTGTTGTCGGATGTCCAGCAGGGACCGCTCACCTACTCGCCCGCCAACGACCGCCTCTGGCCGA
>SKJM01000130.1 GCA_007122045.1 Planctomycetales bacterium
CGGTTTCCGCCCTCGCCTCGGAACCCATCACGTTCTTCCACGTGACCGACACCCACTACCGGACCGACCCGGCCGAGAACGCCGGCCGAACCCGCGATGTCCACCGGTTGAACGCCCTGCCGGGCACGCCCCTGCCCAACGGCGCCGTCGTGGGAACGCCGCGCGGCGTGATCCACACGGGCGACATCATCGATGCGGGCTCCGGCGGCGACCGGACCCGCGAAATACAATGGGGCCATTTCACGGCCGACTACGGGCTCGACGGCACCGACGGGCTGCTGAAGTTTCCCGTCTACGAGGGCTATGGCAACCACGACCAGGACACGTGGCTTGTGGGGGTCGCTTCGCGCATCGCCGCCCGCAATGCGAACCGGCCCGGCGTCACGCACGTATCGCAGGCATATACCTACCCGCCGGACCGCTACCGCGGCGTCACCATCGAAGGGGTGCATTACGCATGGCAGTGGGGGCCGGTGCATTTCGTGCAGGCGAACATCCGCGTGGGCGACAGCCCGACGCGCTACCCGGCCGCCGGAAGCCATACGTTCCTGAAGCACTACCTGGAAACCGTGGTGGGCCGCAGCGGCGCGCCGGTGTTCATCGGCCACCATCTGCCGCCCGGAACCGGTGCGGAAGGCGAATGGCCCGCGGCCGACCGCGAAGCCTATCTCGAACTGATCCGCGGGTACAACGTCGTGGGCATCCTGTTCGGCCATCGCGGCGGGGGCAACGTCGTCGAGTCGTGGAACGGGATCAACGCCTTCAAGGCCGCGCACGGGGGTGGCGCCTTGGTCTTCACCATCGAGCGCGACGCCGCCGACCCCGACACGGCCACGATGACCGTCGCCGGTCGAAATCTGCGCGACAACGCCTGGGACGCCCGCCTCCACACGTTCGAAATCACCGGCCTGGGCGAGCCGGCCGACGGCGAGTAGGCAATTCGAGGGCTTCCAGAGCACACCGTTAAACTGGGAAATCAGTTCCGAGCGCAAGCGAGCATTTTGCAACAAGCCGGCCGAAATGGCCGGACACATGGTCAAGAACGTACCGACTTGCGTGGGATAGGCTTCCAGCCTGTCTTTCCGCCGACAGGCTGGAAGCCTATCCCACGTCGTGTCAGCTAAAGCAATCCAATGAAAGGAACGTATCCGATGAAGAAGCGACTATGGGTGGGACTGTTTGCCGCGGCGTTGGGCCTCGGCGCGTTGCCAGCCGGGGCACAGGATGCCGTAACCGTGGTCGACCATCCCGACCCGGAAGCCAAGGCCAACGCCTTCTATCACGGCAACCGGGAGCCGTTGCTCCCGAGTCCGCTGATCAAGCTGCCCATCGGCTCGGTGGAGCCGCGGGGGTGGTTGCGCCAACAGTTGCAGTTGCAGGCCGACGGCTTCCTGGGACACCTCACCGAAATCAGCGCCTATTGCAGCAAGGAGGACAACGCATGGCTCAGCACCGACGGGCAAGGCCGCCACGGGTGGGAGGAGGTGCCCTACTGGTTCCGCGGGTTCTGCGCGCTCGGTTACGTGCTCGACGACGAGCGGATCCTCGACGAGTCGAAACCGTGGCTCGAAGCCATCCTGGCCAGCCAGCGCGAGGACGGCTATTTCGGCCCGCGCAGCAACCTGAGAGAAGACGGCGTGCACGACCTCATGCCGAACATGTTCATCGCCTATGCCCTGCGCTCGTACCACGAGGTCACCGGCGACCCGCGCGTCCTCGAACTGCTGACGAACTATTTCAAGTGGCAGCTCGCCATTCCCGACGACAAGTTCTTCGCCGGCGGATGGCAGGTGCCCCGCACGGCCGACAACATGGACAGCATCATCTGGCTGTACAACCGCACGGGCGACGCCTTCCTCATGGACCTGCTCGACAAGACGCGCCGCGCCGGGGCGACCTGGATGCGGGCGCCCACGGCCGACCACAACGTCAACTACTCGCAGGGATTCCGGAAACCGGCCCACGCCTACCTGCTGAACCAGGACGAGAAGTACCTCGCGCAGGCCTACGAGAACTACGACGTCATGCACGGCATCTACGGGCAGGTGCCCGGCGGCATGTTCGCCGGCGACGAATTCGCGCGGCCGGGCTTCACCGACCCGCGCAACGCCATCGAAACCTGCGGCGTGACCGAGATGATGCTGTCGCAGCAAATCCTGCTGCGCATCACCGGCGACCTGACCTGGGCCGACCGCCATGAGAACATCGCCTTCAATACCCTCCCAGCCGTCATGACCGCCGACATGAAGGGCGTCCGCTACCTCACGTCGGTCAACCAGATTTCCTCCGACCGGCGCAACCGCGGGCCGGAAATCGCCAACTCGGGCGACATGTTCTCGATGAATCCCCACTCGCACCGCTGCTGCCAGCACAACGCCTCGATGGGCTGGCCGTACTACGCCGACAACCTGTGGCACGCCACCCCTGGAAACGGCCTGGCCGCGACCAGCTACAGCGCGAGCACGGTTCGGGCCAAGGTGGGCGACGGCACGGAAGTGACCATCGTCCAGGACACGCGGTATCCGTTCGACGGCGAAATCGAACTCGCCTTCGCAAGCGACCGGCCGGTCCGCTTTCCGCTGTACCTGCGGATCCCGGGCTGGTGCTCCGACCCGCAGGTGAGCCTCAACGGCCGGCCCCTGGCGGTGGAGGGGCGCCCGCGGTCGTTCCTCCGCATCGAACGCGAGTGGGCCCAGGGCGACACGCTGACGCTCGCGCTGCCGATGGAAGCCGTCGTCCGGCGTTGGGAGAAACAGCGGAACGCGGCATCGGTCGATCGCGGACCGCTTTCGTTCTCGGTGAAAATCGGCGAGGAATACACGACCTACGGCGGCACCGACCGATGGCCCGCCCGCGAAATCCAGCCGACCACGCCCTGGAATTACGGGCTGGTGCTCGGTGACGACCCCGCTGCTTCTTTGGAGGTGGTGATGAAGCCGTGGCCGGAGTCGAACATGGTGTTCACGCACGAGGGGGCCCCGGTGGAAATTCGCGCACAGGCGAAGCAGATTCCCAACTGGACCGACACCGGCATGGGGCTGCCGGGCCGGCTCCAGCCGAGCCCCATCGCGTCGGACGAACCGGTGGAAACCATTACGCTCATTCCGATGGGCGCGGGCCGTCTGCGGCTGGCCTCGTTTCCGGTGATCGGAACCGGCCCCGACGCCCGCGAGTGGGAACCCACCCCGCCCATGCCCGCCTCCTACTGGCCGAACCCCCGTTCGCCCGGCTACCTGCGCGACGGCCGCCTGCCCACCGAAGGCACCCGCACCGATTGCTTCAA
>SKJM01000383.1 GCA_007122045.1 Planctomycetales bacterium
ACCTCACCCGCGACGTGGTCACCTACCGCGACTTCCGCGTCATCCTGGGCGCCGAGCGCAAGGTTCCCGGCGGGTTGGACACCTGGCTGGAAGTGGCCTACCTGTTCGGCCGCCGGCTCGAATACCGCAGCGCCACTCCCAGCTTCGACCCCCTTGACACCCTCATGCTGCGCGGCGGGGTGTCGTATTAGCGGCGGCGTTACAAGTCATCCAGGCCGGTGAAGGCGGTGATGAGGGAGCGCAGCTTGCGCCGGAGCACCGAGTAGCTGAAAAACCGCTTGCCCAGCTCGTAGTTTTGCTCGACCATTTCCGTGCGGTATTCGGCGTCGTTGATCACGCGCTGCACCTGCTCGATCACCCGGCGGGTGAGGAACCCGTCCATCGCGATCACTTGAAAGCCCTTCGGCTCGATGTCGGTAATGAAGATCGAGTAGCGGTTGACCAGGACGGGTTTGCGGTAGTAGAAGGCCTCGATCAGGGCGTTGCCGAAGCCTTCGTACAGGCTGGGGTAGGAGATGAGGTCGGCATGGACGTACGCCTCGGCCAGGGCGCTGACCGAGGCCCCGTTGGCGCCGGCCTCCGGGGGGAGCACTTGGCCGTGGACGAACTTGATGTCGACGCCCGACTGCTGCGCCAGCTCGATCAGCGCGTCGTGGTATTCCAACCCTTCGTCGCCCGATTCGTGCGAGACGATCAGCTTGCACTTCGGGTTGTGCAACTGGGCCACCAGGGCGATGGCGTGCTCGATGCCCTTGCGGGGTACCACCCGGGTGGGTTGGAGGATCAGGATGTCGTCCGGCTCCACCCCGATGCGCTTGCGGAAGTCGGAATCGTCCGGCGGCGGGGGCGGCGGGTGCTCGAAGTCGAGCACGTTGGGCACCATGATTGACGAGGCGCCCGTCCGCCACGCCAGGTCCTCCTGCGCAAAACTGTTGATCGTCACGTGCTGGATCGAGGGGAGCTTCGGCGGGAAGGCCATCTCCAGGAAGTCGCCCACCGCGTTCACGCTGAATCGGGGCCGCTCCCAGTAGAAGTCGTGGTGGTGGGCGATGGTGGGCATGCCCGTCTCGGCGATGTAATGGGTCAGGGCCACGCCCAGCGGAATGTGCATGGGAATGCACAGGGCGTTCTCCACCAGCAGGATGTCGATCTTGTACGTGTCGACGAATTCGTACAGCGTACCCTTCAGGTGGTCGGCCACGCCGTTGATGCGCCGGGTCAACTCGGGCGTGCGGGTGCGGGCGCCCCAGGCCCGCTCGTTGATCCACACGTTGTCGCGGTCGTAGAAGTAGGCCTCCGGCACGCACATGCTGATCGCGGCGTTGCGGTCGAGTTTGCCCGCGTACCAGTAGCTGATGTGCCGGTGATCCCACAGAATTTTCGCCCACTTCGCACTTTCGAGCGAAACGCCGTCGGTCCCCGAGAATCGGGTGGAAACGAAGCCTATGTTTTGCGACACGATTTTGCCTTACGGAATATCGAAATCATAGTACACCGCGGCCAGTTGGGCCAAGTCGGTGATGACGAGCGTCGGGGTGATCCCGGCCACGCGGGGGTCGTCCTCCCGCAGCCGCAGGCTCCGGGCGTCGCCGGCGAACAGGGCCGTGCGGAATCCCAGCCGCGATGCCGCGGCGACGTCGTTAAGCATGTCGTTGCCCACGTACAGGGTCTGCTCCGCGCCGACGCCGCGCTCGGCCAGCGCCCGGGCGGCCAGGGCGAACAGCGCCGGCCCGGGCTTGGCATGACCGTGGCGGTAGGAATAGAATTGCAAGCGCGGCTCGAACCCGCACGCCTCCGCCGAGCGGCCCAGCAGGGCCGGAAACAGCAGCGGCGTATAGAATTGGGCGTTGCTCACAATGCCCAGCAGCAACCCCTGCTCCCGCAGGGCCGCCAGGCACCGCTGAAGCCCGGGCATGGGCCAACAGGGATTCGCCCGCGCCTCGTACTCGACGGCGAACTGCTCGGGGTCGATGCGGTCCACGTCGGCCGGGTCGAGCACGCCGCGGCGGGCCGACTCGGCCAGGACGTCGGACCAGATCTCCGGCATTTGGACTTCCGGGTAGTCGATGCCGTGGCGGCGGGTGATTTCGGCATGGACGGCCCGCACGCGGCTTTGCATCTGTGCGACCACCCCCTCCAGGGAGTCCGTCGGCGCAACGCCCATCGCCTCCAGCGCCGCCTCGACGGCCGCCTGGCTTGCCCCCTCGGCCACCGTGCCCACCTCGCCGATTCCACTGACCAGTAGCGTCCCGTACAGGTCGAACAGCACGGCGCGCACGCCGCGCAGCGGGCGAAGCCGGGGTTCCATGCCGGTCGGTTGCGGGGCAAGCTCGCACGCGTGGCGGCGCAAAATGTCGGCAAACGGTGGCATGGCCCCTTCCGCGTCCTTGCTAAATGTCGATACGGCAGTCCGGCAGCGCCTCCCGCAGCCGGGCAACCCCCGCTTCGGTCATCTCGGTTTGTGCGACGATCAGCCGATCCAGCCAGTCCAGGGTGGAAAGCGTCTCGATCGCAGCGTCGGTCACGGCCGTCTGGCTGAGGTTCAGCGTGCTCAGGCCCCTCAGGCGCGCCAGGTGGGGCACCTCTGCGTCGGTCACCCGCGACTGCGTCAAGTTCAGCGACACAAGCTTCTCGGGGTTCGGCAGCCGGGCCAGCGCAGCGCCGGTGGCGGCCACGTCGCTCAAGCCCAACGAACGCAGGTCGGTGTAGCCGGCGAGGATGACCAGCCCCTCATCGCTGACGCGCGCGCACTGGTAGATCGACAGGTTCTCCAGCGGCAGGTCGGCCAGCCGCAGGACGCCCGCGTCGGTGATGGCGCAGTTATCGAGTTCCAGCCCGGTAAGCTGCTCCATGCGGCCGACCAGTTCGAGCACCTCATCGTCGATGTTCGGCCCTCCGATCTTTAGCATCCGAAGCGACTTCTTGCCGGCCAACTGCTCGATGCCGTCGGAAGTCACGCCGCGGCAGTTGCGGACATCCAGTTCCGTCAATCGCGGCAAGGCCAAGAGCGTGGCCACGCCGGCGTCGGTCACGTTGCCGCCGAGCAGCCGGACCGCCCGCAATTCGGGAATCTCGGCCAGCGCCTCCATGGCGGCGTCGGTCACCAACGGCGCCACGCGCAGGTCGATGATGCGAAGCGCCTGCAAGCCGGTGAGTTGCCGGATGCCGCCGTCGCTGATGAGGGTGTTCCGCAGTGCAAGCGAGGTGAGGTTCTCCAGTTCGGCGATGCGGGGCACCAGTTCGCCGGTGATGCTGGGGCCTTCGAGCGTGAGCGACTCGAGG
>SKJM01000370.1 GCA_007122045.1 Planctomycetales bacterium
CAGGTGATATTCTCGCCCTGGAAGCGGTCGAGGACGTTCACCGCCCACAGTTCGCTGCCGGTGGCGGCGTCGAGGCAGGCCACGCGCCCGTGGGCGTTCATGTGGTAGATGCGGCCTTCCGAGTAGGCACACGTGGCCCGGGCGCCGGGATAGGGACCCTTCCACGCCCGGCCGTTCACGGTGCGCCAGCGGGGCGTGCCGTCGAGGTCGAACGCAGACACCACCAGGTCGTCGCCCACGTCGCCGGTGACGTAGAGCGTGCCGTCGACGAGGATCGGCGAGGACCAGCCCCGGCCCAGGCCGCCGATCCGCCACAGGAGCTTCGGGCCGTCGTCGGGCCATTCGGCCAGCAGCCCTGTTTCCTCGGCGATGCCGTCGCGCCGGGGGCCGCGCCACTGGGGCCAATCGGGCTCCGGCGAGGCAATCAGGCCCTCCTCCACGGCGGCAAGGCCGGCAGGCTCGGCAGGTTCGGCCGCTTCGACCGGCGCCGAAATGCCCAGAAGGCAGCACGCGGCGAGGCAAAACCAGTGGGGTCGTAGCATGGTGGGGTCTCCGTCAGGGGGGTGTCTGGTGTCAGCCGTCTCCCGGCCCGAGGGCGGCCGCATCGCCCGCCAGATGGCCCTGCTCCGGAAGCGGCACTAGGTAGGGTCGCAAGCGTTCGAGGGTGACCGGTCCGATGCCGTGTACGCGCAGCAGGTCGGTGGCTTCGACAAACGGGCCTTCGGTCTCGCGCGACTCGATAATGCGCATGGCGAGCGTTTCGCCCACGCCGGGCAGCAGGACCAATTCCTGCCAGGGCGCGGTGTTCAGGTCGAGTTGGAACTGGTAGGGCAACGGTTCCGCCCGTTCCAATTCGATCCTCCGCCCGCGCAGGCCCCCTTGTCCCACCCACCAGCCGATCATCGAGCCCAGCGCCAACAGCAGCAGCGTTGCCACCGCCGCCTGATCGGCCCGGCGGAGCAGCCAATAGGGGGCCGGCGATGCCGCTTTCGGGTTCGGTCGGTCGCGTCGGGTCATATTATCCAGCATATCAGGGGCGGCTCGAAAAGCAAGTTGCTTCCCCAAAGGTGGGTTTGTCGGCTGCATCGTCGGCCCGGTTGCCGGCCGGAGAAGGCGAACGGAGGAAAGTCAATTGCACAGCCGTAGGATGGACATTCTTGTCCGTCTGTGGTTGACGGCCTGTGGTTGACGGACAGAAATGTCCATCCTACAGGGGTGGTTGACGGACAGGAATGTCCATCCTACAGGGAAACCGTAGCGAGTGTCGAAACCGGCGGCTTCTACCGTGCCCGTGGTTTCGCAGGAAGGCGGCAGCGGCTATGCTTGGCCGAAGACAACCCAGACCGTCGCGCACTACTGCATCCGGAGTGAAGACACGTGCCGAACCAGCAGAAAAAGGACTTCCCCCAACTCACCTGGGACGACCGGCTCGAGGCCGATTGGCGGTGGCTGCTGACCCTGGCCCTGGTCGAGGACCTGGGCGACCCCACGGGTACCGGCCCCCAAGGCGACGTGACGACCTTGGCCCTCGTGCCGCCGGAGGTGGCCGGGCACGCGGCGATTGTCGCCCGGCAGGCGGGGGTCGTGGCCGGGCTGCCGGCGGTCGGGCCGACCTTTCGGGAAACCGGCGGCGGTTTGACGTTCCACGCGGCGGCGGCCGACGGCGATCGGGTGGCCCCCGGCGTCGAATTGGGGCGAATCGAGGGCCCCGCCGCGGCTATCCTGACGGTCGAACGGCTGGTGCTGAACCTGTTGGGGCGCCTCAGCGGCATCGCCACCCTCACCCGGCGATACGTCGATGCGATCGCCGGCACGGGCGCGCGGATCTACGACACCCGCAAGACCACCCCCGGCTGGCGGCGGCTCGAGAAGTACGCGGTCCGCTGCGGCGGCGGCTACAACCACCGCGAGGCGCTGTTCGCCGCCGTGCTGATCAAGGACAACCACCTGGCGCTGGGGGCTGAGCGGGAAGGGTCCGGCGTGCGGTTCTCGCCGGCTGAGGCGGTCGGCCGCGCCCGCCGCTGGTTGCAGCAGGAGCACCGTGCGGCCGTCGAGTCGATGGTCGAGATTGAGGTCGACACGTTGGAGCAACTCGAAGCGGTGCTTCCGGCCGGGCCGGACATCGTCCTGCTGGACAACATGGCCCCGCCCACGCTGCGCGAAGCCGTGGCCTTGCGCGATCGGATTCGCCCGGAAGTCGAACTGGAGGCGTCCGGCGGCGTCGAGCTGGGCACGGTGCGGGCGATGGCCCTTTCGGGCGTCGAGCGGATCAGCGTGGGCGCTTTGACGCATTCGGCCCCGGCGCTCGACCTGGGGCTCGATATGGGCCCCGGTCGCGTGCGTCCTTGGTAGGGCTGCAAGCTGCCGCCGAGGCTGATTAGCTGATAAGCTGATTTGGACCCCGTCCCCTGACAATGGGCCGGCAAAAGTGATCGATGCATCATAGCAGCGGCTTGCCTGACCCTGTACTCGCCGCGGCCTGAAACTGCGCTTCCGTAGGATGGGCTTTAGCCCGTCAAAGCGAAGACGGACAAGAATGTCCATCCTACAAAAGCGCAATAACGGCACGCGGCGAGTATACATCGGCAAGTGTGCTCATGTTTCCAGTATACAGGGCCCGCCTCGCCTCGGCAATGCCCTCGAGGTAAAGGGATGAACGTGCTACCGGCAAACCGCGCGGCTGAAGCCGGCACCCCAACGGAGCCGGTCGCCCCGAGGGTTGCAAGGATTACCCCGGCTGCGGCAACGAACTACGAGAGCGTGTGTAGAGGCGAAGCTCGCTGAAACGCCGCCGATCGCGGGGGTGTAACTGCTGCCCCCCAATTCGGCGGCAAGACAGCGTTGGGTTCATTCAGGGTGTTGTTACCCGTCAATTCAAGCTACATGAGGAGGCAAAGAATGAGGATGCGTACACGGATGGGTTCCGGTCTGGGACTTTGGTTGGTTGGGGTGGCCTTGGTGGGCCTTGTGGGCTCGCTGGTGGCCGCGAATCTGCCCGGGGCGGCGCCGCAAAACGCCCCGGTCGAACGCGAGGTGGCCGTCGACGCGGCACGGGCACTCTCGCAAGCCTTCCGAAACGCCGCTAGCGACGTGTTGCCGTCGGTGGTGACGGTACAAACGGTGCCGCAGGTGGCCGAACGCGTGGAACCTGACCGGCAGGACGGCAACGCCGAGCAGCCCGACTTGCCCTTCCGGGGAACGCCGTTCGGCGACATGTTCCGGGACCATCCGGAACTGCGCCGGTTCTTCGAGGAGATGCCCAGGCAATCGCCGCCGAGGG
>SKJM01000662.1 GCA_007122045.1 Planctomycetales bacterium
GGAGAATGACCATTGTCGTTCCTCCTTGGTTTCTGCCTCTTGATCCCATGATACACGAGCCAGAAGAGAAGGAAAAGCGGACCCAGCTCTTTTCCGGGGGGCTTGGAAAACCGGAATGTGGGGTGTTGACCAGCGGGGGTCCGCCGATTAGACTTTTCCAGCCGTTCGTGTTCATCGTCAGGAAATTCATTTGAGTATGGGCAAAATCTACCTTTGGAGTGAGGGTCGGCCGGGTTTGGCACAGCCGATCGACCCTTCACAACTCAAAGCCGCCGGTACAGCTTGGCGGAATTCCCTCGACAGGTGGGATCCATGGATGCCAAATGAAGGGAATCAAGAGGGGCTCGCCGCGGCCGGGTGGAGGTCGCAGCAGGACGTTCCCGGTGCGCCCATCCTGCTGACCGGCCCAGCCTCATCGAGCCTCGACTGCGCGTGGTACTGGCTCCAAGCTGGGGAGTTTCCGCCCGGGGCTTCGGTCCTGTCGCTGTCGCAGTGGGCCGGCCGGGGCCAATTCGGCAGGAACTGGATTTCGCCCATCGGCAACCTCTACGCGGCTTGGCGCGTGCCGGACCGGCTGGCCGAGGCCGAAGGCCCGGCCCTGGCGCTGCGAATGGGCTACGCGGTGGTCCGGGTACTGACCGAGTTGGGCCTGCCGGTCCGGTTGAAGTGGCCCAACGACGTCGTGCTCGATGGAACAAAAGTAGCGGGACTTTTGTGCGAGCAACGAGACGACGTGATCATGGCCGGGTTGGGAATCAACGTGGTCAGCAGCCCGCTCCAGGACGACCTGCGCGAGGACCACGTGATGCCCGCCGGTTCGCTCCGGCAGTGGGCCATTGATCTCCCCCCTTTGGACCTGTGGTTATGGGTGCGGTCGGTCGCCGAAGCCTGCCTGCACCGGCCGCCGCCGATTGCCGCGCTGGAAGGGTCGATGGCCTGTCTCGGGCAATGGGTGGAGGTTCGCGCGGGCGGCGCCCCCGCGTTTCTGGGCCGGGTTCTGGGCGTCACCGGCCAGGGCGCCCTTCGGGTGGGTACGCCCGCCGGGGAGCGCCACCTGGTTTCGGCAAGCATTTTCTACCGGGGCGCGAGCGGCGATGCGCCCCAACCCCTTACCCCCTCTTCGAGGTTCTAAGAGCGAATGAAGCCCCCATCGTTTGAACAGGTCCTGAACAAGCTGCGCGGCCAACGCATCCTGGTGGCGAACCGCGGTATTTCGGCCCGGCGCGTGGCACGGTCCATCCACGAACGATTGCAGGCGGTGGCGGTGGTCACCGCGACCGACGTCGACATGACCGCGCCGTACACGGCCAGCGTGGATGAATTGATGCTGCTGGGCGAGAACCCGCGCGCGTACCTCGACATCGACCGCATGGTGGCCCTGGCCAAGGCGCGCAACATTGTGGCCATCCATCCCGGCTGGGGCTTCGCCGCTGAGGACGACCGGTTTCCCAGCTTGTGCGAACAAGCGGGAATCGTCTTCATTGGGCCGCCGGCGAAGGCCATGGAGGTGCTGGGCAACAAGGTGCAGGCGCGCAAACTGGCCGAACGATTGGGCATCCCCATCGTACCGGGCTCCGAGGGCGCCGTCGATATCGCCGAAGCGCGGCGCCTGGCGGCCCAAATGGGATACCCTATCATGCTCAAGGCGGAGGGCGGCGGCGGCGGACGCGGCATTTACCGCGTGTGGGCCGAGGAACAACTGGAAGAGGGCTTCCGGAAGGCTTCGGCACTGGCCCAGGCCGCCTTCGGCAACCCCCGACTGTTCGTCGAACGCCTGCTGACCTCGATCCGGCACATCGAAATTCAGGTCGTCGCCGACCGGTACGGGAACGTCGTGGCGCTCGACGAACGCGACTGCACCGTGCAGCGGAGCCACCAGAAGCTGGTCGAGATCACCCCGTCGCCCTGGCGGGGGATGACCCCCGAACTGCGCGCGACCCTCAAAGAGTACGCCGAGCGGATGGTCAAGGCCATCGACTACCATTCGCTGGCGACCATCGAGTTCCTGGTGGACGATGCGGGGAATGCGTACTTCATCGAGGCGAACACTCGACTGCAGGTGGAACACGGCATCACGGAAACCCGGTATGGCATCGACCTGGTCGAGGAGCAGATTGCCATCGCTTTCGGCGCCCGGCTCCGGCTGACCCCCCGCAACACCCGGGCCAGCAAGATGGCCATGCAGGTGCGGATCAACTGCGAGGATCCGCAGAACGACTTTGCGCCGAATTGCGGGCGGATCACGCGGTACATCTCGGCCGGCGGCCCGGGGGTGCGGCTCGATTCGTGCGTTTCGGGCGGATACGATTTCCCGCCCGATTACGACTCGGCCGCGGCCCTGCTAATCGCGTACGGGAACTCCTGGGACAAGGTGCTCGCCATCATGCAGCGGGCGCTGAACGAGTACGTGGTCGACGGGGTGAAGACCTCCATCCCGTTCCACCGGGAGATCATCGCCCACCCCCGGTTCCAGGCCGGCGAGGTCACCACCAGCTTCATCGACGAGACGCCGGCATTGAAGCACTACCGCGTTGCCGATCCGGAGGCGTTCCGCCTCGCCCGGCTCGTTGCCGAGATCTCGGTCCGAGGCTACAACCCCTATGTGCAACTGGGCGTTTACCGGGGCCGCGCCGACCGCCGGATCGGCCGTTTCGAGCCGGTGCGGCCGCCGCTGGCCGAACCGTCGGCGCCGCCTCCCTACCCGCGCCACGACCGCGACGCCCTCCTCGACCGCGTGCGCGATTCGGCCGTCGTCCACTTCACCGACACCACCGGCCGGGACATGACCCAGTCGAACAATGGAAACCGTTTCCGGCTGGCCGAGGACGAGTTGATCGGCCCCTACCTGGACCAGTGCGGATATTTGTCGCTGGAGAACGGCGGGGGCGCCCATTTCCACGTCGCCATGTTGGCGAACCAGACGTACCCGTTCACCGAGGCGGCGGCGTGGAACCGCTTCGCGCCCCGCACGGCCAAACAACTGCTGGTGCGGTCGACCAACCTGCTGGGATACCGGCCGGAACCGCGCAACGTGATGCGGCTGACTGCGGAGGCCATCTGCGAGCAGTACGACATCGTCCGATGCTTCGACTTCCTCAATCACGTCGACAACATGGCGCCGTTGGCCGAGGTGGTCCTGGCCAGCCAGCGCAACGTGTTCGAGCCGGCCATCTCGCTGTCGTGGGCGCCCGGCTTCGACGTGCCCCACTATCTCGAAGTGGCCGAGGCGATCGTGAACCTGGTCGCCCGCACCGCCGGCGTCAGCCCGCGCCAGGTGCAAGAGCGGATCATCCTCGGTTTGAAAGACATGGCTGGGGTATGTCCGCCGCGGTTCATGCGCGCCCTGGTCGGCGCCTTGCGCGAGCGCTATCCGGCGCTCCTCCTGCACTACCACCGGCACGTGACCGACGGATTGTACATTCCGGCGGTCGGCGCGGCGGCCGCGGCCGGCGCGAACATTGTCGACACGGGCATCGGCTCCTCGGTGCGGTGGTACGGCCAGGGCGACGTGCTGGCCATGGCAGCGTATCTGGAGGAAGAGTTGGGCCTGGCGACGGCGCTCGACAAAGACCGCATTCGCGACTGCGACTTCCTGCTGAAACAGATCATGCCCTATTACGATCGCTACGCCTCCCCCCATTTCCAGGGCGTGGACCACGACGTGGTGTATCACGGGATGCCGGGCGGCGCCACCTCGTCCTCGCAGGAGGGGGCCATGAAGCAAGGCTACATCCGCCTCCTGCCGTACATGCTCCGTTTCCTGGCCGGCACCCGCCGCATCGTACGCTACCACGACGTGACGCCGGGCTCCCAGATCACCTGGAACACCGCCTTCCTGGCCGTCACCGCCGCGTTCCAACGGGGCGGGGAGCACGAGGTCCGGCACCTGCTCGACGTGCTCGACGCCGTGGTGAACACGCCGGAAGCCCAAGTCAGCCAGTCGCTGCGCCAACAGCGGCTGATGCTCTACCGGGAAAGCAACGACTCCTTCCGCGATTTGCTGTTGGGCAAGTTCGGTCGGCTGCCCCTGGGCTTCCCGCCCGACTGGGTGTACGAAAGCGCCTTCGGAGCCAAGGCCCGCCAGGCGATGGCCCAACGGACCGCCGGCTCGGCGCTGGTCAGTCTGGAGGAAAGGGATCTGGCGGTCGAACGCAGGGCCCTGGGCGAGCGGCTGGAACGGGAACCCGCCGATGAAGAATTCGTCATGTACCTCAATCACCCGGGCGATGCCCTGAAGACCATCGAGTTCCAGGAGCAGTTCGGCGACCCGAACCGGGTGCCGCTCGACGTGTGGTTCGAGGGCTTGGAGCCGGGACAGGAGATGCGGTTCGAGGACAGCCGCGGCAAACCGCACGTGATGACCATCACCCGAATCCCCGAACCCGATGAAGACGGCATTTGCCATGTCGGGTACATCCTCGACTCGGAAGTGCTGGAGTGCCCCGTCCAAGTGGCGGAACCCAAGGCAACCCGAAAGGCCGCGCTGGAAATGGCCGATCGCAGCAATCCGTACCACGTGGGCGCTCCGACCAGCGGCGACCTGTGGGCAACGTACGCAGCGCCCGGCGACGTGGTGAGCAAAGGCGAGGAGCTATTGAACATCACCATCATGAAGCAGGAGAAGGCGGTGCTGGCTCCGCTGGATGCCATGGTCAAGCGCGTCCTGAAACATGCCGACTTCAAGAAAGACCGCAAGATGATTCCCGTCCGCGAAGGCGAACTCCTGATCGAACTGGGACCGGTGCCGCGCCAGTGCCCGGCGTGCCAGGCCCCGCTGCTCGATGAACGTTTCCGCTTCTGTCCCGAGTGCGGGGCCCGTGTCAAGGAGTCGCCGAATTAAGCAGCCCGTCACGTCAGCGGCAAGGGTATAATTCCGGACGATGTTCGACCACCGATTCCTCCGTACGCACCGAGTTCGACGAACGACCGATTTCCAGCGGGCGTACCGGCGGCGCTGCACGGCCGGCGACCGGACCCTGCTGGTCTTCGCCCACGGCAACACCTTGCCGCACGCCCGCCTGGGGCTCTCGGTATCGCGTAAAGTTGGCGGCGCCGTGCGAAGGAACCGGTGGAAGCGGCTGCTGCGCGAGGCGTTCCGCCTGGAACAGCCGAAGCTGCCCGCCGGAATCGATCTGATCGTCATTCCCCGGCCCGAGGCGGAGCCGAGCCTGGCCCTCATCCGGCAGTCGCTGAGCCGACTGGCCCGGAAGGCCGCCGGGAAATGGGCCCGGTCGGAGGCGGGGGCGGGCTGCTCTGCGGTTGATGGCAAGGGCACAGCCGATGATTCATAAGTGGATAAACTTGCTCCTGCGTTTGCCCGCGATGGTTCTGGTGTGCCTGGTCCGGGCATACCAGTGGCTGTTAAGCCCGTTGTTGGGCCGGCATTGCCGGTTCGAGCCCACGTGCAGCCAGTATTTCATCGAAGCGGTGCGGAAGTACGGCGCCGTACGCGGCACGTGGCGTGGGCTGCGCCGGATTCTCCGCTGCCATCCCTGGCACCCCGGGGGGCACGACCCTCCGTAATCCAATGGGCGTGAACCGCGTGGAACGGCCATGGAAGCCGGCAGGATGGACATTCCTGTCCGTCGACGCAGGTCGCACCGGCTTTCATGTCCGTCCTCGGCTGACGGACAGGAATGTCCATCCCACCTGCGAAGTTGACGGGAGATCCCTGTTGCGTCGTGGTAAGGTGCGCGGATGGACGACGTTTAGGCGCGCGGCGACGAGGGCCGGTCCGACATCGCCGCCAGCAGCCGCTCGATCATTGCGTCGTCGTGGCCCGCGGTCAGGCTGATGCGGAGGCACGCTTCGCCCTCGGGCACGGTGGGCGGCCGGACGGCGGGTACGAACAGACCCTGCTCGAGCAGCTTCGCGGCCAGGGCGACCGCCCGGCCCGGATCGCCCACCACCACCGGAATGATCTGGCTGGCCGACGCCCCCACGTCCCATCCCAACGCGGAAAGCCGGCCCCGCAGCGCGCCGGCCCGGTCGAGCAGCCGCCGCCGCGGCTCGGGCTCGGCGCGCACGAGGTCGAGGGCCGCACGGGCAGCCGCCGCCACGGGGGGAGGCATGGCCGTCGAAAAAACATACGGGCGCGCCCGGTTGACCAGCCAATCGATCAGCGATCGGCTGCCGGCCACGAATCCGCCGGCGCAGCCGAAGGCTTTGCTCAATGTGCCCACGCGCACACTCACACGGTCCTCCACTCCCACCAGTTCGGCCACCCCCCGCCCCCGCAGCCCCAACACACCGGTCGCGTGCGCCTCGTCGGCCAGCAGCATGGCGCCGTGCCGCTGGCATACGTCGGCCAGGTCGGCCAGTGGAGCCAAGTCGCCGTCCATGCTAAAGAGGGCGTCGGTCACCACCAGACGTCGGCCCGCCGCCGTGGCTCTCTTCAGCAAGGTGTCCAGTCTGGCAGGGTCATTATGCGGAAAGACGCGGAAGTCGGCCCGAGTCAGCCGGCAGCCGTCGAGCAGGCTGGCGTGGCTCTTACGGTCGGCCAGTACGACGTCGCCGGGACCGGCCAGCGCCGCAATCGTGCCGGAGTTCGCGGCAAAGCCGCTGGGAAACACCAGGGCGGCCTCGGTCCCCTCGAACTCGGCCAGGGCGCGTTCCAATTCGGCGTGGGGGGCCGCATGGCCACAGATGAGAGGACTTGCGCCGCTTCCGACGCCGTCGCGGCGCGCAGCCTCGGCGGCCGCCTCGGCCAGGCGGGGGTCGGCAGCCAGGTTCAGGTAATCGTTCGAGCCGAAGTTGACGACCGGCCGGCCACCCATCGCTATGAGGGGGCCTTGGCAGCCCACCCGGTCGCTGAGCCGGCGCCGCAGCGTCCGCCGCTCGAGATCCTCCAGTTCGGCGTCAATCCATGCTAATTCGGGGTATCTGTAGTTAGCCATAGCAAGGGGCCCCCTGCATTGCCCCTCCCGGTCGAATGTGAAAGAATGGAGTGTAGCAATGTCTCACCCGTGGCGTCCTCTCGCATTGTGCGCGACGGGGAGCAAGAGTGTCAGCCCCCGCGGCAACCATCAGCGTGAACGGAATTCGATGAAACAGCCCGATGAGCGGCAGAAACGGTCCGGGGAATCGCTTTCCCCGATCGATTGGGCGGCCGAGTTGGCCCGGCACGAGCCGTGGCTGCGTACGGTCATTGCCGCCAGGCTGGGCGAACCGCAGGCCATCGACGAGGTGATGCAGGAGGTGGCCGTGGCGGCGGTCGAGCAGAAGGCGCCCATCGAGGACCGTAAGAAGATTGCGCCCTGGTTGTACCGGCTGGCGGTCACCCAATCGTTGTTGTACCGCCGGAAGATGGGCCGCAAGCGGAAACTGACCGACCGCTACGCCCAGCGGTTCCAACCGTCCGAGCACGACACCCGGCAGGAGGACCCGCTGGGGTGGTTGGTGGCCGAGGAGCGGCGCGGACAAGTGCGGGAGGCCATGGAACAGTTGCCGAAGCGCGACGCGGAAATCCTCCTGCTGAAGTACACCCAGCACTGGAGCTACAAGGACTTGGCCGAGCATCTGGACATTTCCGAAAGCGCCGTCGAGGCGAGGCTTCACCGGGCCAGGAAGAGGCTTCGTGACCTGCTTTCAGCCAAGAATGTGATTGAGGTGAGTGGATGAGCGCCCCGGAACCGAGCAAGGGTCAAGCGGACAGGGAGCGACTTGATTTGCTGGTCGACGGCGAATTGGAGGAGGCGGAGCGGCACGAACTGCTGACGCGCCTCGACGGCCAGCCCGACGGATGGCGCCGCTGCGCCATGGCTTTCTTGGAAGCCCAATGCTGGAGGCAGGAATGCACCGATTTTTTGGGCAAGGCGGCCGTCGCCGCGCCGCCGCCGCAGGGGCGAGCAATTCCGGCGCCGGGCCGGCGTGAGCGGAGGCTGGTGGAACGGGCGGCTACCCCACTGGCCATGGCCGCGAGTTTTGTCATTGCCCTCGGGCTGGGATGGATGGTTCAGGGCATGAGGCGAACCGGGCCGGCGCCCGCCCTGCTTCCCGAGCCGATCGCGCAATCCGGGCTTGACGCCCAAACGGCCGAGCCCGCCAACCCACCCACCCCGGAACGCCCGCAACGACCGGTGGCCCCGCGCAGTCCGTGGCAAATGGTGACCCTCGCGGCCAACGGGCCGGACGGGGATCGCGGGCAGACCATTCATCTTCCGGCCTGCGAGCAGCAGCACCTCGACCGCCATTGGCCGGGCGGCCTCCCCTCCGCTTTACCATGCGACCTGCTGGAATCGCTCCAGCGGGCCGGTTACCGGGTGCGGCGGCACCGGGAACTGTTGCCGGTCGACATGCAAGACGGCCGTCGCCTCGTTGTACCGGTGGAACAGGTTGAAGTGGAGTACGTGGGGCGCCCCCCGCTGTGAAGACCCAGAAGGCCGCAGGTTCCGGTCGCGGCCCCATGCAAAGACCGGAGCAAGCTTTGGAGAGGAGTTATCCTATGGCAGAACGGTTTGTTGTCTTGTTGGCGGCCGTGTTGGCCGCGGCCTCCGGCGCCCGGGCTGAGCAGCCCCCGGCCGGCGCGCCCCACGGCAATACCGAGCCGCGCCAACAGCGCGAGGACGGCCCTCGGAGCCGGCCCGCCGGGCCGGAAAATGCTCCGGGTGGGGTCGTTGCCTTGGGCGATTTCTGGCTGGGCGTCGACTGCTATCCGGCGCCGCCCCCATTGGCCGACCAACTGGGCCTGTCGGACCAGGGCGGCCTGGTCATCGAACGTGTCGTTCCCGACAGCCCCGCCGAGCGCGCCGGGCTGCAACGGCACGACGTCATCGTCCGAGCCGGCGAGCGAGCGGTCGCCGACATTCCCGACCTGATCGCCGCCGTGAACGACGCCGGCGAGGAGGAACTGAAACTGGAGATCGTCCGTGGCGGCCAGCGGCAGGAAGTGACGGCAACGCCCGCCCGCCGGCCGCGCGACGACCGCCCGCACGTCTGGCGGGAGCCGCCCCGGGGCGAGGATTGGGACCGCCTCTGGCAATGGTTCGGCCGGATGGAACTCGATGAGCCGTGGCGGCGTCCGTTCCGGCTGCACTTCTTTCATCCGGGCGCCATCCTGCCGCCCGGCGCCGAGCTGCACCCGCCGTTGCCGGCCGACATGACGGTGACCATCCGAAAGCACGGTGAGGAGCCCACCGAGATCACCGTGCAGCGCGGCGACGACACGTGGGAAGTGACCGAGCGCGAGTTGGACCAACTGCCCGACGACGTGCGCCCGCACGTCGAGCGGATGGTCGGCCGGTGGCCGATCGACGAAGGCGTTCGGGTCTTGTCGCGACGGCCGGTTCGGCCGGGCGAACCGGCGCCGGACGCGCCGCCGGTGGAGCCGCCGCCCGACGCGGAGCGGTTCCAAAGGCACCTGGAGCGCCAACTCGACGAGGTGAATCGCCGGCTGGAAGAGATGCGCCGGTCGCTGGATCGGTGGCGTGGACGCGGGGAGTCCGCGCTCTGAACGCTTCAGCGAACTCGGAGGCCCGGAAAGCCAACCTCTCGGGACGGCGTGACGAGGCGGCGCGCGCAGCCTGGGCCGGCATAATGGTTGCCTGGATTTCTTTGAATTCGCAGCCACCCTGATCCGAGTAATCAGGACAGGCGGAATAGTCGCGCTGTTCCGCAGGGAGGTCCGGCTTCTCACATACCCTGTTCGAGGTGTTTCTGATGCGCTTTGCAGGTTGCATGGCTGCGATCGCCGCTGCGCTTATTCTGGGTGGGGCTGTACAGCACCAGGCGGCAGGAGATGTCTGGCTTCAACAGCCGCCGGATGCGGTTGTCCCGGGCGACTCGCCTTTCGAGGAGGAGGAGCCGGTGCTGCCCGAAGTGATTGTCCGGCCGGACGAGCCGCCCCCGGCGCCACCCGACGTGCCGGTCGATCCCACGCCGCCCGAGCCGACCCCGCCCACCCCTCCCATTTATCCCAACCTCGAGCAGCTCGAGTACGAGGGGCTCAACTCGGCGCTGCGCGGCACCAGGTCGATCTTCGATTCTCCCCGCGCCACGTCCATCATCGACCGCATCCAACTCGACGAGCGGCAGCCGCGCAACATGGTCGAGGCCCTCGAGCGGGAAGTGGGCGTGCTGATGCAGCGCACCGGCGCCGGCCAGGCATCGCCGTTCATTCGCGGGCTGACCGGCCCGCAGACCCTCCTGATGATCGACGGCATCCGCATCAACAACTCGACGTTCCGGTTCGGGCCGAACCAATATTTTGCGCTGATCGACCCGGGCATGATCGAGCGGGTCGAGGTGGTCCGCGGGCCGATGTCGACCCAATGGGGCTCCGACGCGATCGGTGGGGTGATCAACGTGGTCACCCGCGGCACCGGCCCGGGATATGGGCGGCTGCTCGGCGGCGAGTTCATGAACCGCTTCGCCACGGCCGACACGGGCAACTACAGCCGGCTGAGCGTTCAGGGTTCCTACCGCGACCTGGGCGTGTT
Source organism: Planctomycetales bacterium (assembly GCA_007122045.1). Taxonomy (GTDB): domain Bacteria; phylum Planctomycetota; class Planctomycetia; order Pirellulales; family Thermoguttaceae; genus PWXP01. The sequence goes on from SKJM01000662.1 coordinate 10,437, forward strand.
CGGCGGCGGCAGTTACGCGAACGTCAACGATCTCCAGCGCGGCGGCTCGCTGGGCCGGCAGCCGATGACCAGCTACAGCCAATATGCCGGCGACATCCGGTTCGACTTCCACCCCGATCCGTGGCACCGGCTCACCGTCTCGCTGCAGCACTTCGAGCAACAGAACGTACCGCGGTCGGACCGGTTTCCGGCCGAGATCCAACTGTTCGACCCCCAGCAGCGCAACCTGGGTTACATCCGCTGGGAGGGCAACGACCTGAGCGGTGTGCTGCTGGACGGCTACAGCATTACCGCGTCGTACCAGCGGAACAAGGAAGGGCAATTCCGCCGCCGGCCGCCGGCCGGCCCGCAATTCGAGCAGGGCGAATTCGACGTCGATACGGTCGGCTTCAGTTTTGTCTTCTTCCGAGAATTGGCGCTGCTGGGCAGCCTGACGTGGGGCGCCGAGTGGTATCACGACGACGTGGGCGCCAGCCGGGCGCGGTTCGACGTGGCCACCGGCCAGTTGGTCGAAACGCTCCTGCCCCAGTTTCCCGACGACAGCCACTACCGCAACGCCGGCGCGTTCCTGTTGTGGGAATTGCCCCTGACCGAGCGGCTTACGGCGCAGTCGGGCGTCCGGTTCAGCGACGTCAAGGGCGGGGCCTCGGTGCCGCTGTTCGATCCCGACGACCCGCTCGCCCCGGCCGAGGCGACCCGCATCGCTCCGGTCTTCTCGCAATGGACGGCCGCGGCCGGCCTCACGTTCGCCCTGTCCGACGAGGTCCGCCTGGTGGGGTCGATGGGCGAAGGGTTCCGCGCGCCGTCGCTGGACGAGCTGACGAGCGTATCGACCAACGTCAACGAGGGCATCGACGTGCCCAACCCCGCACTGTCGCCCGAGAAGAGCCGCACTTACGAGGTCGGGCTGAAGGCGAACTTCGCCCGGCTGCGCGGGCAGGCCTTCGTCTACTGGACCGAACTCGACGACCTGATCGCCCGCGACCGCACCGGCACCATCCCCGACCCGCTCGACCCGGCCGGGACGATCGACGTTTTGCAGCGGCGCAACATCGGCCAGGCCGAGATCCACGGCTTCGAGCTGGCCGGCGAATACCTGCTCACCGCGTGTTGGAGCCTCTACGGCAATTTCTGGACCACCTACGGGCAGAATCTGACCGACGACGAGCCGCTCAGCCGCATCCCGCCGAACCAGGGCATCTTCGGATTCCGCTGGCGCAGCCCGAACCGCCGCAACTGGTTCGAACTGTACACGTGGATGGCCGGGCGCCAGGACCGCCTCAGCGCCCGCGACCGGCGCGACACGCGGATTCCCGAAGGCGGCACCCCGGACTACGCGACGCTGAACACCCGGCTGGGATGGGAGCTTCGCCGCGATGAGCGCGTGGTGCTGGGCATCGAAAACATCTTCAACGAGGCGTACCGGGTCCACGGCTCCGGCGTCGACGGCCCGGGCATTTCCGGCCACTTCGGCTACGAGCGGCAATTCTGAGTGGAGCGACTGCCGCTCCGGGGGCCGATTCGGTTTTCAGTACGTCTCGATCTCGTCAGGCGCTACTCCCAACACTTTGGCAA
>SKJM01000327.1 GCA_007122045.1 Planctomycetales bacterium
CGCGTTGGCCATCCATTTAAGTTTCTTGACCGGGGAGCAAGGCCGGGCTCTGGCAGCATATCGCGGCGATCCCGTCACTTCGGGCAAGATCGCCTGCAAGATGGTATCGCGGCTGCTCATATTGCTCTCGTTGGGGGACCGTGGACTGGTCTTTCACGGGCGCCAGGGTTCGGGGCCGCCCGGCTTGGGCTGGAGGAACTTCGCGCCGACTTTGGCGTACCAGGCGTGGAGCCGCTCGCGCATCGAGCGGACCTTGCCGGGAAGCTGCTCGGCCAGGTCGTCGCGTTCGCCGGGGTCGTCGGCCAGGTTGTACAGGTGCACGCGGCCGTCCTCATACCGCTCGATGAGCTTGTAGTTGCCCATCCGGATCGCGCCGCCGGGGAACCCGCCCTGGTTGCTGTAGTGCGGGTAATGCCAGAAGATCGCGTCGCGGTCGAGGTCGCCCGTGCCCTTCAGAATGGGCACCAGGCTCACGCCGTCCTTGTGCTGCTCGGGCCGGGCGGGCAGGCCGGCCATTTCGAGGATGGTCGGGTAGTAGTCTACACTGGTGACCGGCACGCCGGAGGTGCTGCCGGCGCGGGTAACCCCGGGCCACTTCACCAGGTACGGCTCGCGGATGCCGCCCTCGTACAGCCAACCCTTGCCGCCGCGCAGCGGCAGGTTCGACGTGGGGCTCCCCTCGCTCGTGCTCAGCCCGCCGTTGTCCGACGTAAAGAACACCACCGTGTTCTCCTCCAACTCCAGGTCCTCCAGTGCCTGGAGCACCTTGCCCACCGCTTCATCCATCGCCTCGACCATGGCGGCGTACACCGCGTGCGACTGCACGATGCGCACGCGCCGCGGCTGGTCGACCGGCCACACCTGCTCCTCGTCGGCGAATTGTTCTTTTTCGAGCAGGCCCAGCCGCTCGGCCTTTTCTCGGTACTTCTCCACGAGGTCGGGCCGGCCCACCAGCGGTGTGTGGACCGAGTAGAACGAAAGGTAGGCCAGGAACGGTCGCTCGCGACTGGCCTCGATGAACCGGACCGTTTCGGTGGCCAGCCGGTCGGGCAGGTGCTCGCCCTCGGGGCCGTCTTCCAGGCGGGGGTTGCCGTAGGGCGTGAAGTACCGGCCGGGTCCCCACGGCCCGCCGGCGCTGAAGCCGCCCTTGTTGACGTCGAACCCGCGGTTCTCGGGCCAGTACTCGGCGGTGGGGCCGAGGTGCCATTTGCCGGCGAAGAACGTGGCATAGCCGTGCTCCCGGAGCGCTTGCGCCAGGGTCACTTCCTCCAGCGGCATGCGAGCGTTCAGCGGCGCTGGGCGGAACCGGCCTGCCCGGTTGCCCGCGAAGAAATTCGTCGCATCGACCCGCGTGGGATACTTGCCCGTCATAATGCTGTACCGCGTGGGGCTGCACACGGGGCTGGCCACGTAGCCGTCGGTGAAGTTCATCCCCTCGGCCGCCAGCCGGTCGATGTTCGGCGTATCGTAGAAGCACTCGGGGTTGTACGTCCCGACGTCCATATACCCGAGGTCGTCGACCAGAATGAAGAGGAAGTTCGGCCTTTCGGCCGCGGCGGGCGCGGCAAGGCCAACGACGCCAAGTAGGCAGGCAAAGCAGCAGGGCAGGCATTTCATCAGAGAGTCTCCTTGGGGTTGGGAAAGCTTTCAGCCGGAGTAGCAGGGTCACCTCTTCCGGTTCCACCACGTGCGGAAGGCCGGGCCGGGTACTTTGGGCAACGCGCGGGCGCGGGTCCAGGCGCCGAGCTTGCCGGGGTGCCACGGCAGGTAGGGCGCCAGGCGCACGCCCAGCCGCACGGCGGCCATGGCCATGCGGTATCGCAGCGGGCCGCGCATCGCCCACGACCACATCTGCCAGGTGAGCCGTTCCGTCCACGAACGCATGGGCGACGGCTCGTTGACCGCCCGGTGGCGCAGGTGGACCAACTGGTGCGGAATGTCGATCTTCACCGGGCACACTTCGCCGCACGCGCCGCAAAGCGACGAGGCGAACGGCAGCGTGCCCGCCTGCTCCAGCCCCACCAGGTGCGGCACGAGCACCGAGCCGATGGGCCCCGGGTATACCCAGCCGTAGGCCCAGCCGCCCGTGCGGCGGTACACGGGGCAGGCGTTCAGGCACGCCCCGCAGCGAATGCAATAGAGCGACATCCACGCGGCCGGGTCCTTCAGCACCTTGCTCCGCCCGTTGTCGATGATAATCAGGTACAGCTTCCGCCCCGGCGTGGCGCCCTGCAGGAAATGCGTGTAGGTGGTCAGCTTCTGCCCCGTGCCGCTGCGGCCCAGCAGGTTCAGGAACACCGGCAGGTGCTCGGCGCCGGGCAGCAGCTTCTCGATGCCCATCAGGGCCACGTGGATCGGCGGGGTGGAGCAGCTCAGGCCGCTGTTGCCCTCGTTCTCGACGACCACCAGCGTGCCCGTGTCGGCCAGGCCGAAGTTGACGCCCGACATGCCCATGTCGGCCTTCAGGTATTCGTCGCGCAGGTGCCGGCGGGCGACGTGCGTGAGGTGCTGGTGCTCGGCGCTGAACGGCTCGTCGAGCTTCTCGGCGAACAGGCGGCCGACGTCCTCGGCGGAAAGGTGCAGCGCCGGGGTGACGATGTGCGTGGGCCGCTGGCCGGCAAGCTGCACGATGTACTCGCCCAGGTCGGTTTCGACCGCGCGGATGCCCATCGCCTCGAAGTGATGGTTCAGCTCCATCTCCTCGCTGACCATCGACTTGCCCTTCACGACGTTCTTCACGCCGTGCTGTTGGGCGATGTCGATCACGTGCCGGTTGGCCTCCTCGGCGTCGGCCGCCCAAAGGACCTCGACGCCGCGGGCGGCCAGGTTCCGCTCGAACTCGACCAGCAGCTTGTCGAGGTTCCGCACCGTGTAGGCTTTGACGGCGTTGGCCGTCCGGCGCCACTCCTGGAACTGCGGCACGTCGCCCGTCACGGCCTGGTTGTGCTTGCTTGACCGCTCGGTCGACTCGCCCAGCGAGCGGGAGCCCTCCGGTTCGTACAGGCCCTTGTTGAGCGATTTCAGGAACGGCGCGCCGTGGAAAACGTGTTCGTCAGGCATGATGGTTTAGCAATTCGGCAATGTGCATGGTGCGGATGTGCTTGATGGCCGGGTTGCACTGCATGATGCCGCCGAAGTGCATCAGGCAGCTTACGTCGGGCGAGGCGACCACCTCGGCCCCGCTGCGGACGACGTTTTCGGCCTTCGTCTGGCCCATGGCAATCGACGTGCCGGCCATCTTCACGCTGAACGTGCCGCCGAAGCCGCAGCACTCC
>SKJM01000672.1 GCA_007122045.1 Planctomycetales bacterium
AAGCCTCCGTGATCCGGTCGACCGAGTCCACCGTCGTCAGGTGTTCCCAGGTGCTGGGGATCACATCCGTGTCTACGATGAAGCCGCATTGGCCGTCCGTGGTCGCAATCGGCGTGTAGTTCGGAGGGCCGCTTCGGTTATGCGCGCGAGGTAGTCGGCCCGGGTCGGGTAACGCTCGTCGACCGCCGGCCGCGGGTCGCCGGGCTGTTGTCGCTGCGGCCGGGTTCGAGCGAACGGCAGATACATGCCGTCCAGCCGCGACAGTTTCCCTCCCGCCCCGAACGGCGCCGCCCGCAGGTTCCACCCGGTGAACGTGCCCAGCGGCACGGCCACCTCGGGCAGGCGGATGCCGGCCAGGTCGTTGCCGTCGGCGTCGACCGCCGGAACCAGGGTCCGGTAGCGCGGCCCCATCGTCGGCGGAATCACCTCGGCGATGCCTTCGGTGTGAAACCGCGGGCCGAAATCGAGCCGGGCCGGCTGATAATACGCCTCGGGCAGGTTCACGCCGGCGATGCTCGGGAACTGCCGCCGGAACGTTTCCAGGCTTACCAGCGTACCGTCGTCGATGCGGGGGTAGCGGCTGAGCGGCGGTTCGGCGCCGTCGCTCACCCAACGGTCCAAGGCCACGAGCAACGCGCGCAGGATCGGCCCGCGGTCGTCCAAAATGTTCCGCGGCTGCTGGCAGATACCCCGCGTGTGCGGCCCGGTGCCGAGGTGCTGCGCGCCGGCCACCAGGTACACGCGAACCTCGGGCGGCAGTTCGAGGTCGGTCTTGCCCTGCGCGTCGGTATGCAGCAACGAGGCGGCGCGGTTCCAGTATTCGGTCGACGACTGGACGAACATCATTCGCGGCACGTGCTGCGCCGCCCGGGCGCGGGCGAGCGTCTCGCCCGTCTCGCCCGTGACCGGATCGGTTTGCGGCACGGGCGCCAGGGGGAAGAACTCGGAGCCGGAGAGCATGCCTTCATGGTAGGTGCCGTACTCGGTCGACATGCGGAAGCGGTAGTTGAACATGCCCTTGCCCGAGCCGGCGGGAAAGGCGTCGGAGATGCCCCACGGGCTCCAGGAGAACGCCCGGCTGAAGACCTTTTCCGTCGTGACGATTTCCAGATGCGCCGGGCCGGTGATGGTTTCGCCGTTTTTCGTGGCCACCGGCAGGCCGGCGAGCAGGCGTTGCTGCCCGTCCTCGACCACCTCGCCGTTCCAGCCGGACCACAACAGCGAGTATCCCTCCCGCAGCAGAAAGCCGTCGCCGGCGTGCGCAAGCGTGCGGGGGTCGTTGCTGCGCTCGCCGTCGTTGAACGTCCACAGGGCCAGCTTGTTGCCGCGGTTGTTCACGTCGTAGAGGATCCGCCGGTTGCCGCGCCGGGGATCGACCGGCCTGAGCAGGAAGCACTCGGCCCCGGTGCACTGGCCTCCAAGGCCGACCGGGCTATAATGCCTCAAGGGGGATGGAATTGTGCTAAAGCGTGAGGCCAAGGAGGAGGCTGCCCCCGCTCTTTCGGGGGGCGGGGCGATGGGCGGGATCGTACCGCGGACGTTCTGGCAGGCAACCGCGCGCCCGGTGCGGAGCACGACGGGCGGCCCCGCACGCCCCCCCGTGGACCACCGCACGAGAGCATTTCGTCAGCAGAAATAGGACAAAAAGGAGTGCCCGATGTCGTACCAGAAGGATTCGTATTGGCGCATCGCGTTGTGCGGCGCCGTCATCGCCGGATTGGGGCTCGCTGCCTGGCAACTCCCCACGGCGGGCCAGCAACCGGCCACCCCGGAGTCGGCCCAAACCGGCGCCGCCGACGCCGAACCGACCCCCTCCGACCTGGCGAGCGCCGAGAACCTTTCCCGGGCGTTCCGAGCGGCGGCGCGGCAGGTCATGCCCACCGTGGTGAAGATCAAGGCGACCACCCGAGCGCGGCGTCTGACACCGGAAGAGAGTGGTAGGCCGCGGGCGAACCCCTTCGAGGGAACCCCGTACGAGGACTTCTTCGACGAGCTGTTCGAGGAAGAAGGTCCCGGCATAGGCATCCCCCGCATCATTCCCCGCCAGGAAGGCATGGGCTCGGGCGTCATCATCGACCCGAAGGGGGTCGTCCTCACCAATCACCACGTCGTCGACGGGGCCGACGAGGTGCTGGTCGAGCTGGCCGACGGGCGGGAGTTCAAGGCCTCGGACATCAAGGGCGACCCGGAGACGGACTTGGCCGTCTTCCGCATCGATGCGGGCGGACCGGTGCCCGCTGCCGCGTTGGGCGACTCGGACGCGTTGGACATCGGCGACTGGGTGCTGGCCGTCGGCAACCCGTTCGACCTGGAATTGACCGTCAGCGCCGGCATCATCAGCGGGAAGGGTCGGGCGCTGGCCGCCGGCCGCCGGGCGAGTTTCCTGCAAACCGACGCGGCCATCAACCCCGGCAACTCCGGCGGCCCCCTGGTCAACCTGCGCGGCGAGGTGGTGGGCATCAACACGGCCATCGCGTCGAACACGGGGGTCAGTCAGGGGGTCGGTTTCGCCGTTCCGAGCAATTTGGCGAAGTGGGTCACCACGCAATTGGTCGAGCGGGGCGCCGTGGAGCGGGCCTACCTGGGCGTGGGGATTGCCGAACTCGACGCCAAGGCGGCGGAACAGCTCGGCGTGGCCCGCCGCGCCGGCGTGCTCGTGACCGAAGTCTATCCCGACACGCCGGCCGAGAAGGCCGGGTTCGAGACGGGCGACCTGATCGTGGCCTTCGCCGGCCAACTGGTCGAGAGCCCGCGCCGGCTCCAGGCCGTCGTGGAGCGTTCGCCGCCCGGTTCGCGGCAGAACGTGACGGTGCTGCGCGACGGCGAGTCGACCACGCTGTACGTGGTCATGCGTCCGCTGCCGAAAGAGTTCGGCGCGGCCCCGCCGCGGCGCGCGCCCGACCGGCCCGACGACGACACCGACGAACTGGGGCTGAGCACCGCCGACCTGACCCCCGCCCTGGCCGAGCAGCTCGGCGCCGAGGGCGTCGAGGGCGTGGTCGTCGCCCGCGTCGACCCGAGGGGCATTGCCGCCGCGGCGGGCATTCGCGAAGGCATGCTGATCCTCCGGGTGGGCAGGACGCCGGTGAAATCGGTGGCCGAGTTCGAGGCGGCCCTGGAGAACGAGTCGCTCGAGAAGGGCATCCTCCTGGTGGTGCGCACCGCCCGCGGAAACCGGGTCATCACGCTGAAAAGGTCGTGAAACAGCTCGCGCGGCGGTACCGGCGCCCATGGCGCCGGTGTCGCTCCGGACATTGATTCCGCCTGAGTCCC
>SKJM01000608.1 GCA_007122045.1 Planctomycetales bacterium
CGTTCTTTTCGCGACCGCGGCGCGGCCAAAGCGGTCTGTGGCCGGCATAGCCGTTGTAACCGCTGTAGTAATAAGCACTTACGCAGACTTTACCCCCTCCCCGCCGCGGCAGGATCGGGGCGTTGCGCGGCCGAGAGCCGCGTAATCAGGGCAATAATTCCCAAGAAAAGACTTGCTCTCGACGGGAAGAATTTCGGGGTGGACTCTTTCCCGATGCGAATCGCCGCGGCCGATTTGGGCCTTTCCGCACCGCGCCCGTCAGCTTGGCACGGTCGACCCGGCCAAAAACGACCCCCCGCAACCGAGGTTCGTGCCTTCCTGATGCGGCATCAATGTGCCGTGAATACCCCCTCATGGGGCGGGGAAGACTTTCAGCCTGTCAGCAGCAATCGACAGGCTGGAAGCCTATCCCACACCTCGCGGTCGTGTTGCACCGCTAACGGCGAACCTCGTCGCCCGGCGGTCCCGGCCGGTGGGCCGCCCGCGGGGAGCCGCCGCCGGGCATCGCCTCGGCCTGCGCGCGGCGCATCGCCTCCTGCTGCACCCATTGGAGCTTCTCGAACATCTCCTCCGGGTCCTCGAAGTTCAACAACAGCGGCGGTTCGCCGGGAAAGATCGTCGGCGCCATGCCCGCAATGCGCCAACCCGCCGCCTCGCGACGCAACACCCAAAGAATATGCTCCTCCGCGCGGGCGCCGTCCTGGTCCAGGTCGCTCCAGGTGCAGGCCACGCGCGCGGAATCCTCGCCGACCAACTCGACCTCGCCAATCTGGAACTGGGCCGTGTCGCTGCCCGGCGGCGCCACCTCCAGGTCCATTTCGGCCGTCTTGCGCCGCGCTACGTCGGTGAGCATGCTTGCGGCGCGCTCGTCGTTGCCGGCACAGACGGCCCCGAGGAACAGGGCGACGGCGCCCTCGGGAGTATCGGCGGTCGGCGCGTCGGACGGCGCCGCGCCGCCCTCCCCAGATGCACCGGTTACCGGCGCCGACGGATTGCCGCAGCCGGCCAGTCCGATCAGTGTGCCCAGCACGATCCGGGCAGCCGTGTTCCGCCACATAGAAAGCACTCCTTGCGCGTGATGGTTTCGGGGGCATCCCTGCCGGGCCCCAGTTCGACGGACAGGAATGTCCATCCTACGGGGACAAACGCCCGGCCGACGGACAGGAATGTCCGTCCTACGGCAGAGGACGTTCCGCTGGCCGCCGTTTCGGGCCGGCGGGCCGAAAGTTTGGCGAAAAGCCCGATTGGCGTCAAGAGCGAAATCGCTCACCCGGCCCCGACCCCGCGGTCGAAAGCATCCTGGTCGCGCCGGTACACGGTCAGCACCGACTGAAAGGTCTCTCCCGAGATCTGCCACTCGGGGCTCTCGTCGGTGTGCGCGTTGCAGTGGGTGGTGAAAAGCCGGTACATGAACTTGAACAAGTTGCGGGGTACCCGGAGGGCCTCGAACGCCTCCATCAACCGGCGGCGGTCGACGGCCGGCTCGAAAAGCGCGGTCAGCGCCGGCGAGGCCCCCTCGGCGGCGCAGGCCCTCACCCGCGCCGCGGCCACGTCGTACAGCGACTGGCCCGTCCAGTCGAGCGACCGGATCAGGTTCTGCTTGTCGAGCCGGGCGCGCTGGTGGAACTGGCGGTCCTGGCGGTCGATCAGCCGTTCCAACTCCGAGGGCAGCAGCAGCTTGATGCCGACCCCCGGGTGCTTCAACAGCTTGTTGTCGAGCATCGGCCACACCAAGGCCCGCATCAGTTCCGTGGATCCGTTGATCAAGTAGGGTTCGTCCACGCGGTCGATCAGCACGACGATGCCCCCGAACTGAAGTGCCCGGAGAACGGATTGCAGCTTGCCGAGCAACTCGTAGCGGTCGTCGCTCCGTTGTTCCGAGGGCAGGGGCTGGCCCACCAATTGACCGGCGGTCCAATGGGTGAGGATTTTGCGCAAAAAAAGCGTGTTGTGATTAAGTACGCGCGTATGGCGCACCAACTTCCACGCCAGCCAGTGGGCCTTCATCAGCCGCCAAAGCCGCGGCGCCCAGCCCGCGGCCACCGCCAGGTAGGGCCACGGGCGGAGCAGCCACTGCCAGCCGCCGGTGGCGGCGATCAAGACCAGCACGCCCAGGGTCACCAGCCCGCCGACGGCCAGGTCCCACTTCGACTGCCAAATGGGAAACGCCAGCCGCCTGCGCAGGGCGTGCCAGCGGTCGACCGGGTTCTCGGAGGTCGACCGGTCGTAGCACGCCGCCAGGAGCATCACGTCGCGCCGCTGCCCGGCGTCGAGCGCATCGGCCGGCAGCGGCTCATCGCGGGCGGCCGGATGCCTCGCTTGCTTCACCTCCAGGAGCCGGTCGACCAATTGGGTGACCGCCAGCGACAGCATCGCGTCCATGTGGTCCCACAGCCGCCACTCCTCCAGCAGCCGGCCGACCCGCCTGCGCCGCCGGCCGGAGAAGCGCTCGCGGAATCGGTCGAGGAAGGGGTTGAAGTCGTCATAGGCCACGACGAACACCTGGGCGTTGGGGTGGTCGGCGTTATGATCGGTCAAGTGGTGGACAATTTGCAGCCCCATGGCCGTCTTCCCCGACCCCTTTTCGCCGAAGACGACCGTGGTGGCGGGCTCCGCCGGATTGCCGTACACCTTGTCCCACGTCGGATGGTGCGCGCTGCGAATACAACCGGCCTTGAACACCAGATCGGTCTGGGCGTCCTCGTCGGCAAAGGGGTTCGAGGCAATTCCGTGGTGCTCGAGAAACTGCTGGACCTTCATGCGAACCCTTTGCCGCTGCTAACCGGGGTAAAAGAACACCACCCATACGAACAAGCCGGCCAACATGCATACGGCGAGCACCAGAAACGTGATGATCGTCGCCTGCTGGGCCGTTTCCCGGCGCCGCGACCGCGGGGCCCGCGCCTTTCCCAGGGCGGCCTTGGCCGCCGACTCGGGCGCCCCGAAGTCGCCGAATTCGAACTCGTCCGCGGCCGTGCTAAGTTGGGGAAACACCTTGCCGGCTTCCTGCCAATCGCGCCAACCCTCACGCCACACGAGCGAATCGCCGCTGACGCGACCTTCGGCAAGCCAGGTGCGCATCACGTCGCTGGTTGCGGGGCCAAACTGGCCGCCCGACGGCGGACGCACGTACCAGACCACGTTTGCCGCTTCGGCCAGCGGGTCCGGCGGCTCGTCGGGCGCGGCGGGCGCGGCGGGCGCCTGGGGGGCCGAGGCAGGCCCTGCGGGTTGAATTCCCGCGGGTTGAGGCGGGCGGGCCTCGGCGGGTTGGA
>SKJM01000515.1 GCA_007122045.1 Planctomycetales bacterium
GAGCAGGAGCCCGCGGAAGGCCCCCTGCCGGAACCGACGCTAACCATGCTGATGAGCAGCCTCTATTTCCAGGGGGTGATCGCCCTGGGACTTGTGCCGAACCCGGTCAGCGACCAGCCCGAGCGCAACCTGGAGGTGGCCCGGCACACCATCGGCATGCTCGATATGCTCCGGCAGAAGACCGAGGGCAATCGCACGCCCGAGGAAACGCGGGAACTCGACGCCATCCTCCACGAGCTGCGCCTGGCGTTCGTCGCGGCCGAGTCAGCGTGAGGGCGGGGTGGAGCCGCGCCGCCAAGTTGCATCGGCCGGCGCTGAACTTCCGCCCGCTCCCGGTGCTCGTGCCCCCTGCGCGCTCGTGTTTGCGGAAGCAGCCCGCCGGCAGATCCCGCCTCGGCCCGAAAACCGCCCCCGCCCGGCCCCGGTCGAACACGGCCGGCCCGCCGCAAATGCTTACGGATTACGGAGTTGCGCTTACACCCCCCCGCAAGGACTGCTGTCTTGCCGTCCAGTTTGTTGACAAGCGTTGCCACGGCTGACTATAGTAGTTGTATTGGCAACCGGGCTGCCGGCGGCGGCTTTAGCGCGCCCGCCGGGGAGGTGTAGCAGCATCTGCCCGAGGTTGCTTTTTCCCGGTGTTGGTCCGTAGATGACGGAAGGGACTCCGAGGGAGAACAACCATGAGTAGGCGAAAAGCGAGTCCAAGATTGTTTGTGGCCGCGGCCGTCCTCGCGCTGGCCGTTCCTGTGAACACGGCTGCGGCCGCGCTGCTGTTTCACGACGGTTTTGAACAGTTCCCGACCGGCGGCTGGCCCCAGGGAGGCACGTACGGCGAGTGGACGGTGAACGTGCCCGGGGTTGACGTTGCGGCGAAGACTCTCAGCTACATCGATGGAGACGTTTGGGTCCACGGCGGCGCGAACGCGCTGCAGTTCGGTGCGGGCGCCGACCACACTGGGGGCGCTGCGCTGGTGGCGAACTTCGGGAGCCAGACCGGAACCATCTATTTCAGCTTTCTCGCTGCGGTGAACGACGTGCTGGATGGCTCACAGCGCCCGTGGTTACAGCCGATGCTCTCGCCCAACGCAAGTGGTGATAGCTATCACGCCAGCGTCATCGTCAACGCCGGACCGACGACCTACTTCGGCGGCAGCGGCGGCGAGACGGGCGCTCGTATCCGTAGCACCACCCCGTCTACCGAGCTGCTCGACCACTACTCTGCCGGCGACACAGTATTTGTGGTGGGCAGATTGGAGAAGTCGAACCCGGCAGGTAACTACGATCGCCTGTCCGTCGCCCTGAATCCGACGACCCTCAGTGAGCCAGCTTCGTGGACGGCGACCGTTTCGCACGACCTCGGCGCCAATTCGGTCGAGTACATCCGTTTTCGTACCGACCAGATTTCGGGCGGCGAGCTGGCTTGGATTGATGAGATCCGCATCGGCACCAGTTACGGCGCCGTCGTTCCCGGCGGGACGGACGGCATTTGGACCGCCACGCAAGACGGCGATTGGTCCGACAGCGCGAACTGGCAGGGCGGGATTCCCGCCCACGGCCCCAGTCACACGGCTACGTTCCATGTCGATCTTCCGGTGGGCGAAAGGCGCATAACGCTCGACAGCGACCGCACGATCGGCAACCTCGTTTTTGGCGACACCGACGCGTCCGCCGCCGGAGGCTGGGCCTTGCTCCGGGGGGTGCTCACCCTCGAAACGACCGCTCCCGAGGTTCCCACGGTCACCGTCCATCCCCTGGGCGAGGGCGCCGCGGTCCGAATTCGCTCGATCCTCGCCGGCACCCAAGGCCTGACCAAGGCCGGGGAGGGCACGCTTATTCTCACGCCCAGGGAGAATGACTACGGCCCCACCACCGACATCCAGGCCGGTACCCTCCAAATCGGCAACAATGAGCAGTCCACGTTCGTCGGCACCGCCAACCACCAATATACGGTGGCCGAGGACGCGGAACTCGTATTTTCTCGAAACGAATATGCGGCCGACTTCACGTCACAGTCGATCGGCGGCGCCGGCGACGTGATCTTTCGCGGCCAGCAGAGCGGAATATTCCGCTTCGGCGACAGTTATAGCGGCGAACTCACCTACACCGGCAAAACCGTCATCGACCTCGATGCCGGACACACGTGGGACACGGGAACCCTCTGGCTTGAGAAGGACGATGTTCTGCCGCATGCCACCGTGGTAGATATGCGAAGCGGGAAGATCTACTTGCGCAACCAGACCGGCAGCGGCCTGACCATCGCCGGCCTCGAGGGCGGCGCGGAAACGTTCCTGGTTCCTCGGTACGACGCCGGCATGCAGCAATTGACCATCGACGTGGCCGAAGGCAACACCTACGTTTATGCGGGCACGACCGGCAGCGACGGTGCAATCGGAGCCGACGAAATACCGCGAGGAGGCGACAATCTCGTCCTGACCAAAACGGGACTTGGAACGCAGGTCCTCGCCGGTATCAATACGTATAGCGGCGGCACGACCGTGCTCGGTGGCACCCTCCAAATCGGCGACGGTACCGGCAGTTACTTGGGGTCAGCCGGCCACCACTACACGGTCAAGAGCGGTGCGCAACTCGTGTTTCACCGAAACCAATTTGAGACCGACTTTACCACGCAGTCGATCACCGGCGAGGGCGACGTGGTCTTCCGCGGCCAGGAAGACGGATTCTTCCGCTTTGGGAACTACACCGGCGACCTCACCTACTCCGGCAAGACCATCGTCGACCTGGACACGGCAAGCGACTGGTGGAAGGGATCCCTCTGGCTGCTGAAGGAAAACGTGTTGCCGGACACGTCCGTAGTGGATCTTCAACAAGGCAAGCTCGTCCTGCAGAACCAGATAAATGCCGGCTTGACCATCGCCGGACTGGAGGGGAACGCGGGCACGTTCATTGCTGCCCGAAATCCCGACCAAAAGCTGACGATCAACGTAGCCCAAGACGCGACCTACACCTACGCGGGTACAATCGGCAGAGATCCGGCTGCGGCGGCAGACGAGTCTTATGATAGCATGGTCGTAACCAAGCAAGGCCCCGGAACGCAAGTTCTGACCGGCACGAACACCTACACCGGCCCAACGCTCATCGAGGCCGGTACGCTCCAAATCGGTGACGGCGCCGGCGCGGCGCTCGGCGCAAGCAGCTTCACCGTCGCCGGGGGCGCAACCCTCATATTCGACCGGAACGCAACCGAGACCGACTTTACCACGCAGTCGATCACCGGCGGGGGCGACGTGGTCTTCCGCGGCCAGCAGAAC
>SKJM01000375.1 GCA_007122045.1 Planctomycetales bacterium
GAGACCGTTTCGAGCTGAAGGATCTCGTCGCGCACTTGCTCGGCCACGGTGCGGAGGTTCCGTTCGGCGTCGGGTCCCCGGTGGTTGGGCCCGACGACCGCCACCTTGATGGCCGGCCGGCGGAGCGTGATTTGCCGGATTGCGGGCTGTTCGGCGCGGAGTGGGGGGAAAGCGGGCAGCCGGTCCACCTCGCCGCGCACCTCGTTGAGCACCCGCTGCACGTCGGGCACGGTCGCCTCCAGTTCGAGGATGACCGAGCCCATCCCCTCCGACGCCACCGAACGCATCCGCTTGATGCCCTGCAGCGAGCGCACCGCCTCCTCGACCCGCTGGCAGATGCTCTCTTCCACCTCCTCGGGGCTGGCGCCGGGGTACGGCACCGACACGACGAGGATTTCCAACTCGAACTCGGGAAACAACTCGCGGTGCATCCGGTACAGCGACACCCCGCCGACCAGCAGGATGGCCACCATGGCCGTGTTCATGGCCGGGGTGTTCGTAATGGCCCAGCGAATGAGCGCCTTCATGGCTGCCGCTCCCGCACCTGCATGCCCTCTTCCACGACGGCCAGCGGCGAGGTGATCACCCGCACTCCGGCCGAGACACCGAGATGTTCCGCCTCGCCGTACCCCTTCGCCTGGATCACGGCGTGGCCCGCGTGGCGCTGCACCACGCGCACCTCGGCCGTTCGCAGCTTCCCGTCGTTGACCAGCCACAGCCGGTTGCCCGGCCGCACGGCTTCTTCCGGCACGCGCAGCAACTCGGCGCTGGGCTGTGCGTGGATGTGCACCGTGACGAACATGCCTCGCACCAGGGCGGGCGGCCCGAACGCGAGGCTGCCGGTGCCGGGGTTCCACAACCGCACGCTGCGCGGCTGCTCGACCACCACCCGGCAGGGAACCATGCGGGTGGCGTCGTCGAGGCCAATGCCGTCAAAGCGCGCCAGCTCGCCTTCCCACGCGTACTTCCGCCCCGCCAACTCGTAGACGACCGTGGCCGGGGCGCGGGGAATCTGGTAGTGCCGCCCCGGCTGCAAATCGGCCGCGGTGGGATAGCCGGGCGGCGCGGCGCCGTCGCGCTGCCGCCAGAGCCAGTACAGTTCGTCCATCAAAAGATTGCACCGCACCTCGACCCGCGACGTGTCTTCGAACACGAAAAGCTGCGCGCCCGGGCTGACGAAGCTGTCGACCTCGACCAGGTCGCGCACCACCACGCCGTCGCTCGGTGCGCTCACGCGAGTCCGCTGCACGTCGAGCTGCGCCCGTTCCAACCGGAGCTTCGCACCGTCCTTGACCGATTCGAGCCGGGTGCGGCGCGCCCGCAGCATCTGAACCTGCTTGCGCAGGTCGATCACCTGGCTTTGCGCCTGGAGAAGGGCTTGCCGCGTCTGGTCGACCTGCGTTGCGGTCACCACGCGGCGTTCGGCCAACTGCTGCTGCCGCTCGTACTCGACCTCGTGCAGGTCGAGCTGCTCCTGCGCCAGCCGGCTGATTTCCTCGAAGTTCTCCAGCTCGACGTCCAGTTCGCCCAGCGAGGTGCGGGCCTGCTCCCATTCCTGGCGGGCCTGCTGGACGGCCAGTTCGTAATTGCGGGGGTCGATTTCCAGCAGCAGGGTGCCCCCGGCCACATAGTTGCCCGCCCGGGCGGCGGCCGCCTTGTGCGTCACCCGGCCGCCCACCTCGGCCGCCATGGTAATCTCGCGGTAGGGAACCACCACGCCGTCGACGGGGATGTCGAGCCCGCCGCCGTGTGGGGTTACCGTGGCGGTTTCGACCAGGGGCGCGGCGTCGGCGGGCGGGGGTTGGGTCTCCAGGGCGCGCTGCCCGGCCAATAGCCAGTAACCCGTGATCCCGACCGCCAGAATGAGCAGCGGAATGGCGGTGCGAAGGACCGTGTGCATGGGACGCTCTTTCACCGATGATCCTCCGTGGTGACGGGCGGGGCCAGGCCGAGCGCGGCCAGGCTGAATCGGGTGACGTGGTCGGCCAGCGCCTCCGTATGGTAATGGGCGGCGAGTTCTTCTTCGTCCACGAGCATCGGAATGATGCTCGCCGCCGACCGGTAGTACACACACTGCGCCACAATGCTCAAGGCGATCTGGTGGCGCCGCGGGGGCGGAACGCCCGGCTCGACCACCTCGTCGATGATGCCCAGCAGCGCCCCGAAGCCGGCGCGAAAGTGCCCTTGGAGCATCTCGCGGCACATGGGCGTCGGGTCGGTGATTTCGCGCAGCAGCAGGCGCCACTGCCAGTCGGTGGTTTTCAGTTCCAGCAGCCGGCTGAGCAGGACCCCCACGAAGGCTCGTAACCGGTCGGCGGGCGGGGTTCCGGGGGCGTATTCCGGTACGAATCGCTGTTCGAGCCGGTTCGGGTGGGCCTGGCGCACCGTGGCGGCGTACAAGCCTTCCTTACTGCCGAAGTGGTAGTTCACCGCGGCTAGGTTCGCCCCCGCCCGATGGCAAATCTCGCGTACGGTGGCCGCCTCAAACCCCTTTGTGGCAAAGATGGGGCCGGCGGCGTCAATAAGGCGGATGCGTGTATGGTTGCTGCTCATCGCGGGAGCCTACCTCGACCGGGGTAACTGAAACCGGGAGACAAAACGGACGTTTCAAACTATTATATCAAACGGATGTTCGAAAGTCAATTCGCCGCCTTTCTGAACCGGCCGAATCGGAGGATGGATGCGCTGAATGCCCCATCTAGGAGGGGGTTCCTTGGTGGCGTGAAAGGATCGCCTCGATTGCCCGCGGCTCGCGTGCAAGCCCAGACCAACGCCGCAAATGCCTTGACTCGTTCGGGGGGCAACGTAGGGTTGAAATGGGCGAATGTTGGAGTTCACGATAAAGCGGGAACTCCAGCGGGGGAACAGACCGCGATTTCACAGCGTTGCGGCTTTTCGGACTTGCAGGTTGATGACAGAAACCTTTCGTATCAGTTTGGCCTGGATGACGTTGCTCCTGGCACCGGCCGACCCAGCGCCAACCGACCAGGTGGACTTGCTGCTTCGACAGCTTGCCCCTATGCAGCCCGCCGAGCAGCAACGGTTCCTCGCTTGGATCGAAACGCGCTTGCTTCGAGCCCAGGGGATCGTGCTGGACGCCGAGGAGGCGGCCGCGGCCGGCACGGCGCTCGGGCAGCGGTTGCGCCGGCAGGCAGTCACGTGGCCGGAGCTTCGCGCGGTGTTGATCGAACTGGACCGGCGCGAGAACCGGGCCATCGAGCAATTGGTCCGATGGTATCGGCTGCAGACCTTCCGCACGTTTCGCAACGACCGCCATACGTACGAGCAGCGCCAGCAGGCGTGGTTCGATCTTTGGTCGGCGTGGGAGGCGGCGGGCCGCCCGCTTACGCACCAACACGAGTTGCTCGATTGGCTGGTGGCGGCCATACGCTGCTCCCGCCCCGAGACCGTGGCCGCGCTGCCGGCGCCGCCGCGTCTCGAGGGACGTTCCCTCGCGTCGGTCCTGCCGCGCGTCCCAAGCCGCGCGCCGCTGGAGCCGCCGAAGCCGCCGGCCGCTGGTCTGCAGGCCGCCGCCGAACCACGGGTTGCCACGGAACCACCGGTTGCCGCCGATCCGTTTGGTGAACCCGCGCCGCCGATGGTAAGCACGTTGCCGTCGCCCCCGCCCGGTCCGATACGGCCGGCGCCGCCTCGGGCGGCCGATCGCGCGGCGGGGGGCCTGGAACCGGCCTCCCTGGCGATTGCCAGGCGGGCTACAACGGCCGCGGCCCGGCGAGGCGAGCCGGCGCCGGGCGTTTCAGACCTCCAGGTGGTCGCCGAGCCGGGCGACTTGCCCGCCACCGCACCGAATCGGCCCGCGGGGACCCGAGCGGTACTCGGACCCCGCGCCGCTGGGAGCGTCACCTCCCGGCGAGAAGTTGCGTCGCCCAATGCGTTGCCATTCCTCGGCGCTGCCGCGGTGCCGGCGGCGCCGTCCTCGGCTTCCGCAGAGGTCCGCTCGGAACCAGTGGCGCGCGTGGCCGCCGCGGGGCGTCCGGCCGAGCGTCGGCAGCGACTGCCGCAGCGGCCGGCGCCTCCCCCGGAAGCGATTCCCAAGGCCGACACGGCTCCTCAGGTTGCGCGTCCCGACCGGCGAGTGCAGGCGGAAGCCGTGGCGGTGCCAACCAGCGTTGCCCGGGGTGTGCAGCGGGCGGTCCGCAGGCCTCCGCTGGACGAACCCGGGAGGAGCGTGGCGTCTTCGGGTGAACCCGCCGAGGCGCGGCCGCGGCAACCCGCCGTGCAGGTGAACGTGGCTGAACTGCGCTCCCGAATTGCCGGAACGAACATGGCATTACGCGCCTTGGAGTCGGAACTGTACGAACCGCGACGCTGGAGCGCCGATCAACTGGCGCCGCAGATCGCCCGGTTGCACGCCCTCATCGTGCGGGTCGAAGACATGCGGCTGTTCCGGGAAATGGTGCCGGAGCCGACGCGGCACCTGATCGACGGCGCCGAGTCGCCGCGGCCGGCCATCACCCTGCTCGCTGACAGGATCGCCGAGGTCCGGCAGCGGGTCGTCGCCGGCGCGTTCTCCGGCACCGAAGCCGCGCGGCGCGCCGAACTGGCGAAACTCGACGAACTGTCTCGCCGTCTGGTCGAAATGGCCGCCCTGGTAAGCCGTTAACACCCCCGCTTGCAGTCGGCCGGGCCGGCCAGTACAATAAATCATGGTGGCACTCGGGCGCCCACCGGGCCAGGGAAGGGCTTGGAACACAACCGGAGGACCATGTCATGTTGTGCCGCGCTCGTATTGGTTTCTCTTTCGGCGTTCTGCTTGCCGCTTTGCTCGCCGCAACCGGTTCGCCTGCCGCGGAATCGAATTCCGCGGTTTCGAATCTCGCTCCGGAGGACGCTCCGCGACCGGTCATCGACCTGTTCGCCGGCATCGAGGCGGGGAGTATCGAGGCGCGGGTCATTCCGCGCAATGAGAAGCACGTAAACCTGCTTCTGGAGAACAAGACCCCGGAACCGGTCACCGTGAGCATCCCGGCCGCGCTGGCCGCCGTGCCCGTGCTGGCCCAGTTCGGTGACTTTCCCTGGTTGGAGGCCGACCGGGACCGGGGCCGGCAACAGCCGCAGAACGTGGGCCTGGCGCCGCCGTGGCAGGGCCCGCGAGGCCCCGGCGCCATGAACCTGCCCGGCGGCGAGCCGTGGAACGTTCCCGGCGCCGGGCTGTGGTCGATTCCACCGGAGCGGGTTGCCAGGGTCCGGTTGACAGGCGTATGCCTGGATCATGGGCTGCCGACGCCCCGGCCGAAGATGCCCTACGAGCTTCGGCCCATCGACCAGGTGGCCGCCCGGCCGGAGGTGGCGGCCATTTGCATCCTGCTGGGCCGGGGCGAAATCGACCAGGTGGCGGCCCAGCTTGCCGCCTGGCATTTCCACAGCGAGATGCGTTGGGACGACCTGGCCGCCCAGCGCGACCAAGCGGCGATCGGCACCGTAGCCCGCTACACGCGCGGGCAAATTCGCGCCGCCCGCCGCGCCGCCGAGCAGGCCGAGCGGCTTGCCGAGGCGATGCAGCCTCCGCAGTCGCCTGTGTCGATGCGGTAGCCCCGTAACCATATCCCGCGCCGCCGGCCCTTGAAGTCAGCGGCTTGTGGGATAGGCTTTCATGTGGGATAGGCTTTCAGCCTGTCAGCGGCTTGTGGGATAGGCTTTCAGCCTGTCAGCGGCTATTTCGTGGGTTATGCTTCCACCTGTCAGGCATATCGACAGGCTGGAAGCCAATCCCAGGTATGGCCGGGACGGCGGGCGAGCGTTGGACGCGCGGCCGGGCCTGCTTTACAATGGCCCGAAAGGGGCGACCGGAGAAGGACCGGGAGGCAGGCCGCAATGCGGGGGCCAAGCTGCCCTCTGCCGGCCCACAGCCAACCGTAACCATGAAAGGTTACCCCGGCCTTCCAATTTCGGCTTTCCGCTGCGCATGGGGCGCAGCGGAACGGCGGAGTTGCTCCGGCTATCGCGAAATTCGCTTCCCACAATGAAAGGAGGATGGTACATGGTTATGGCAACACGAACTCGCAGCGGCGGGTGTCGCGGAACGGTTTCGTCGGGTTTTCCGAGGCCACGGTGGCGAAGTCTGGTTCCGGTGTTCGGCGCCGCGATGCTGTTGGTTGGCTGTGGCGGGCAGCAGTCGGCGGTAGCCGACCCGACGCCGGCCGACGCGCCGAGGGCCGAGGTGGGCGCGCGCAGCGCACCGGAGGTTCGCGATACAACGACCGAGCTCACCTACGCCGACCTGGAGGGTACTCGAGGGCCGACAGCCGGGGTCGGCGGCCCCAACGCCGGCGCGGCCGAGGTCCACATGGTGCCCGTGCCGGCCGACGGGGCGGCGGGGCAGTGGCCCCAGTGGCGCGGCCCGTCGCGGCAGGGGCTGGTCGAAGGCAGCGGATATCCCGACCGCTGGTCGGACCAGGAGAACGTCGTGTGGCGCGTCGAGGTGCCCGGCCGGGGCCATTCGTCGCCCATCGTCTGGGAAGACCGGATCTTCTTGACCACCGCCTACGATCAGTTCCTCGACGAGCCGGTCGAGCGAATCCTGGCCCAGTCGGGCGACCGGGTGTTCCTCGACAACCGGGAGCGCGTTCGCTCGGTGCTGTGTTTCCGCCGTAGCGACGGTGAACTGCTGTGGGAGACGTTCGTACCCGAAACGGCCAATCCCGAGGAAGGCTGGCCCAAGAGCAGCTACGCCTCCAGTACACCCACGACCGACGGCCGGTACGTGTACGCCTATTTCGGCAACCACGGCCTGCTCGCGGTCGACTTCGACGGCAACGTCGTGTGGCACAACGACCTGGGCGAGATTCGCAACGTGTCGCGCGGCACCGCCTGCTCGCCGCTGTTGTACGACGACCGCGTCATCCTGTTCCAGGACCACGGCGGGCCGGACGGCTCATTCATTGCGGCGTTCGACCGCGAAACGGGCGACCCGTTGTGGCGCACCAAGCGAAGGGCCCGGGTGGGCTGGAGTTCGCCCATCGCCGTGCGCGTGCCGACCGAGGACGGATACCGCGACGAGATCGTCACCAGCAGCCAGCACCAGGTCCAGGCGTACGACCCCGCGACGGGAAAGCCGCTTTGGTGGTCCCACGGCCTGACCGACGAGGTGGTTCCCTCGCCGGTCGTCGGCGAAGGGATGGTGTTTGCCTCGTCCGGGCGGCAGGGTCCCACGCTGGCCATCCGTCCCGGCGGCACCGGCGACGTGACCGACTCGCACATCGTATGGCACGAGACGCGCGGCTCGCCGTTCGTTCCCTCCCCGCTTTTGTACGAAGGCTACCTGTACACGCTCAACGACATGATCCGGGTGTTGAGTTGCTACGACGCCACCACCGGTGAAATGGTGTACCGCGAGCGCCTGCGGGGCGAGGCGGCCGGGCACGGCATTTCCAGCTCGCCCATCGGCGTGGACGGCAAGGTGTTTATCACCACCGACACCGGCGAGACGCTGGTCGTGCGGGCCGGCCCGGAGTTCAAGCTGCTCCACGTGAACCAGCTTGGCAGCCACGTGTTCGCCTCGCCGGCCGTGCTTGACGGCCGCTGGTATTTCCGCACCTACGACGAACTGCTGTGCATCGGCGAGCCATAGCGTTCGTCGGCGGCGCGTTGGAACTCACACCGCTCCCGGGCCGCGCTGGCCGTCGCCGATCTGGATGGCCTCGCCGGCGGGAAGGACGAAAATCTTCCCGTCGCCGATGGTGCCTTCCGGTCCGGTGCGGGCGGCGTGGACGATCGCGTCGATGGTTCGGTCGAGGAAATCGTCGTTGACGACGATCTCCAGCACCACCTTCCGCAGCAGCATGGTGGTATACTCGCTGCCGCGGTACATGACGGCCCGGCCGCGCTGCCGGGCGAAGCCCTGGGCGTCGCACACGGTCATGCGCAGCACCTCGACCTTCGCCAGCGCCGCGCGGACGGCGCTGAGCTTGGGTGGTTGAATGACGGCAAGGATCAGCTTCATCAGACAGCCCGTCCTACGGCTTGGTGAGTGACTTTCGCCCGTTCGCCTCACACGTGCAGGTTCAGCGCCGGCCCGAGGCGATCGCGGCTGCGCGGGATCAGGATGGCCACCAGGCGGCCGTAGGGGTCGACACCGGCGTACTCGGCAGCTTGGGGGAGGCCGGGCGGGCAGGGAATCGCCGTGCCCCGCCTTACCGCCCGCAACGCCTCATCTTCCAGCCGCACCTGCGGCAGATCGTCCACCGCCCAGAGCGGGGGCAGCAAGCGGCCGGCCACGCTTTCGGGGGTCAGTTCGTCGGGCAGTACGGCGTCGGGCAGTCGAAACGGGCCGATGGCCGTCCGCACCAGCGCCGCCATCACCGCCGACGTGCCCACCCACACGGCCAAGTCGCGCCCCAGCGACCGAACGTAGGTGCCGCTGGAGCACTCGATGTCGAGCACCAGTTCCGGGTACTCGTACCGGGCCACGGCAAGATGGTGCACCGTGACCCGCTGCGGTTTCAACCGGACCTGTTTCCCCAGGCGGGCCAGCGCATACGCCCGTTTTCCCAGCACCTTCTTGGCCGAGAACGCAGGCGGGCGCTGGAGGATCTCGCCGGTAAGGGCCTTTGCCGCCTCGTCGAGTTGGTCGCCCGACGGCACCGGCGCATGGCGCAATTCGGTCACGTCGCCCTCGACGTCTTCAGTCGGGCTGCTGCGGCCCAACAGAAACGTGCCGGTGTACCGCTTGGGCTTCTCCTGCACGTAGCGGACGAGCCGGGTAGCCGAGCCCACGCACACAACCAGTACGCCGGTGGCCAGCGGGTCGAGCGTGCCGGCGTGGCCCGCCTTCGCCGGCCGCACCGCCCGCAGCGCCGCGTCGACCACGTCGCGCGAAGTGACCCCGGCCGGTTTGTTCAAGTTCAGCAGTCCGCACAGATTCTCCATGCCGATATTCTCGGCCGGGCGTCGAACTTGTTCAAGGCCAGGGTGAACGCGTTCCGCTCAGCGTTCAGGATATACTCGCCGCTTGCCGTTTTGGAGCTTCTGTAGGATGGGCGTCCCGCCCGTCCAATGCGGAGACGCGGGACGCCCATCCTATCCTATGGGAATGCGCAGTTTTTCACCCGCGGCGAGGATAACGCGGTCCGCTGGTAAGGAGCCGGCCCGCATCGCGGTGGTCACCGGCCTCACAGCGTTGGGGGCAGGGTGGCCACCCTGTCGGCGGAAAGGCCGGAGCGATATCCCACGTTTCGTGCGTACGGTCCGTTGCCACCCGGCCCCGGGAGTGTTACGCTGATGCCGGGCTGCAGTCCGCAATCGGCGCCCGTCTTCCCACCGCTTCCCCGGAGGACCATTCGATGGCTACATCGCCCTGGGTTCGTTTTCTGCACGCTGCCACTGCGTGCTTCGCCCTGCTCTCGCCGGCCCGCGGGGTGGAACTGCGAGTGGCCACGTTCCAGGCCGACGTCACGCCGGCGCCCGGTACGCCCATTTACTCGGGCTACCAGCCGCTGGCGAACATCGAACACCCCTTGCTGGCGAAGGGCGTGGTGCTCGACGACGGCCAGCGACGTTATGTGCTGTGCGCCGTCGATTGGTGTGTGCTGTCGAACGATACGCACGCGGCCTTCCGCAGGGGGTTGGCCGAAGCGGTCGGCACCAGCGCGGAATACGTGGCCGTGCAAACCGTGCAT
Source organism: Planctomycetales bacterium (assembly GCA_007122045.1). Taxonomy (GTDB): domain Bacteria; phylum Planctomycetota; class Planctomycetia; order Pirellulales; family Thermoguttaceae; genus PWXP01. Next base: position 9,639 of record SKJM01000375.1, read on the forward strand.
CAGCACACGGCGCCCATCGCCTCGCGCGATGCCCTGGTCCTGCTCGGGCAAATGGACAATCCGCCGCCGCATCCGCCCCCCTCGATGATCGACGACGCCCTGGCGAAGCTGGTCGAAGCCGCCCGGATGTCGATCGAACGCTTCGAGCCGTGCGACCGAATCGGGCTCGGCCAGGGCCGGGTCGAGCGCGTGGCCTCGACGCGGCGGAACATGGTCGACGGCCGGATTGTGGTCCGCTACAGCGCCGGGGGCCGCAGCCCCGAGTTGGCCGCGCTGCCCGAGGGCAAGATCGACCCGTACCTGAAAACGCTCACCTTCGCACAGGGGGACCGGCCCATCGCGCGGCTGCACTATTACGCCGTGCATCCGCAAAGCTTCTACGGCGACCCGCGGGCAAGCTACGACTTCCCCGGCATGGCCCGCGAGCGACTGCAAGCGAAGGAGGGGGTGTTCCAGGTGTACTTTACCGGCTGTGCGGGCGACGTGACGGCCGGCAAGTACAACGACGGCTCGCCGGAAGCCCGGGAGCAGTTGGCCGCCCGCCTGCTGGCCGGCATGGAGGCGGCAATTGCCGCCACGCGCTATGTTCCGGCGCCGCAGCCGGTTTGGCGGCGGATGCCGGTGCGCCTGCCGCCGAGGGCCGACCCGGCCGAGATGGCGGCCGCGGCCCGCGCGCTGATGCACCAGCCGGACGCCGCGCCTTCCCGGCGCATTTACCGCGGGGCGATGCAACTGGGCTTCCTCGCCCGGCTCGATACGCCGCTGGAGTTGAGCAGCCTCCAGGGCGGTTGGTTCGCCCTGCCCGATCCCGGGCTGCAGGCCCAGTTCGCCGCGCGCTACCGTGCCGCGCATGGTGAGGCGCCGCATCCGCTGGCCTGGCTGGCCTATGACGGCATGGCCGCCGTCGGGGCATTGCTTGCAACAGGCAACACGGACGCGCTGTCGCGCGAATCGCTGACCCAGCCACAGGGTTTTGCCGGGGTGGGCGGCGTGTTCCGGCTCTTGCCGGACGGCACGAACGAGCGCGGGCTTGCCGTTGCGACAATTCGTGATGGCGCTGTCCAGGTTGTCGTTCCGGCACCGCGCAGCCTTGTCGGAGCCGGAAGCTAGGCCGGAACCGGCCGTTGCGCGGGCGGGTGGCGTTGCGGCCGCACTGCCGGAGCCGGCCCCACGGCAGGACATGATGATGAACCATCCGACCTCCGACGCCCTTCGGGTCGAAGGAACAGGCCACGCGCAGCAGGGCGGTGACGCCGACCTGCCGGCGCCTGTGCTTCTTCCCGAGCCCGAAACCGAACCGCGTGCCGGAGACATCGCGCCGCCCGAGGATGTGCCGCTGATCCTGCCACCCGACGCGATCCTCGATGTCGAGGCCGTCGCCGCACGGATCAACGCGGCCCTCGAAGGCATCTCCGACCCCCGGGCAAAACGCGCGGCCGCGGTGGCCGTTCTTGCCGAGGCGCGGCAGGCCGCGCTGGCCCGGATCGAGACCGCCTTTGCCGAACGCCCGCGCGCGGCGCGCGGGCTGGTGGCGACGCTCTCCTGGTTGATGGACCGCACCGTCGAACAGGTCTTCGATATCGCCCGCACCCGCCTGCACAGCCGCGCCAGCCCGACCAGCGGCGAAAAGCTGTCGGTGGTGGCCGTCGGCGGCTACGGGCGAACAGAGATGGCGCCGCAATCGGACGTCGACCTTCTGTTCCTGACACCGTGGAAGATGACGGCCTGGGCAGAGAGCGTGATCGAAAGCGCGCTGTACATGCTTTGGGATCTGAAACTGAAGGTCGGCCACGCAAGCCGCACCGTGGCCGACTGCCTGCAACTGGCGCGCAAGGACATCACCATCCGGACAGCGCTGCTTGAACACCGCCACATCTGCGGAGATCGCCCGCTGACCGAGGAGTTGGGCGAACGGTTGCGCGACGAGGTATTCCGCGGCACCGAGGCCGATTTCATCGAGGCGAAGCTCGCCGAACGATCGGAGCGCCACCGCAAACAGGGCGGCCAGCGCTACATGCTGGAGCCGAACGTCAAGGAGGGCAAGGGCGGGCTGCGCGACCTCCAGACGCTGTACTGGATCGCGAAATACATCCACCGTGTCGACCGTGCCGCCGAACTGGTCGGGCTGGGCGTGTTCACCGCGGCCGAATACGAGGGGTTCCGCGATGCGGAGACGTTTCTCTGGGCAGTGCGCTGCCATCTGCATTACCTGTCCCGCCGCCCGCTGGACCAGCTGACGTTCGACATGCAGGTCGATGTCGCGGAGCGCATGGGCTATGCCGATCAGGGCGGGCGTCGCGCGGTGGAGATCTTCATGCAGGAGTACTTCCGCCACGCCA
>SKJM01000367.1 GCA_007122045.1 Planctomycetales bacterium
GCCGACGACGCCTTCCTGCGCCGGTTGTGGCCGAAGGTGAAGCAGTCGGTCGAGTTCATGATCCGCCGCGATCCGAGCCGCGACGGCATCCTCGAAGGCGCGCAGCCGAACACGCTCGACGCCGCCTGGTTCGGCGAAATCAGCTTTACCAGCTCGCTGTACCTGGCCGCGCTGCGGGCCGGCGCCGCCATGGCCCGCGAAATGGGCGACGATGACTTCGCCGCCCAGTGCGACCAAATTGCCGACACCGGCGCAAAACGCATCCTCGACCTGTTCAACGGCGAGTACTTCATCCAGAAGGAAGACCCCAAGCATGCCGACGCAATCGGCGTGGGCCCGGGCTGCTACATCGACCAGATTTTCGGGCAGACGTGGGCGCACTGGGTCGGCCTCGGGCGGCTGTTCGATCGCGAGAAGCAGCACACCGCCCTGCGGTCGCTGTGGCGGTACAACTTCGTGCCCGACGTAGGCCCCTTCCGCGAGCAGTTCCCCGAGGGCCGGTGGTACGCCAAGGCGGGCGACGCCGGGCTGATCATGTGCTCCTGGCCCAAGGAGCCGGTCGATCCGGTCAAGAAGAAGCACTGGCAGTACATGTACTTCAACGAGTGCATGACGGGTTTCGAATGGCAGGCGGCCGCGCACATGGTGTACGAGGAGGAGCCCGACCTGGTCGAGTACGGGCTGGCCGTCAGCCGCGCCATCCACGACCGCTACGACGCCTCGCTCCGCAACCCGTACAACGAAATCGAATGCTCCGACCACTACGCCCGCGCGATGGCCGGCTACGGGGTGTTTCAGGCGTTGTGCGGCTTCCAGTGCCATGGACCGCGGGCCGAGGTGGAGTTCGCCCCGCGCCTGACACCCGAGCGGTTCAAGGCCCCGTTCGTCGGTCCCGAGGGCTGGGGCACCTTCCAACAGCGAATCGAGGACGGTACGATGACGGCTACGCTGGAGCTTGCCCACGGGACGCTCCGCGTGAAGGCCTTGACGCTCACCCTGCCAGCGGGCATGGATGTATCGAAGGTGACGGCCCGCCTGGGCGATGACCAGTCACCCGCCTCGCTGCGGCGCGACGGGCGGCGAATTACGGTACAATGGCCTGAGAAGCTTCGCGTGCCGCCGGCAAGAAAACTCGAAGTGATTTTGACTTGACCCCGGCCGGCGAACGGTCAGGCGGTCCAAGCCAATAAACGTGGGATAGGCTTCCAGCCTGTCACCGTGGGGTGGGTATCCAGGCAAGTCGCTGGAACTCGACAGGCGGGAAGCCTATCCCACGAAAGTCAGCAAACACGACCTACCAAAGGAGCCCCACTATGGCCGAAAGGTTCGTATCCCCAAACCGTCGCCGTTTCCTGAAAACTGCGTTTCAGGCCGGCGCCGCCCTGATGGCGCCCCGGGTCCTTTCGGGCGCCGTGCTGGGCAAAGACGGCGCCGTGCCCCCCAGCGAACGCATCGTCGTCGGCGGCATCGGCATTGGCAACCGCGGCGGCTACATGATGGGCTGCTTCCTGCCGCAGCCCGACGTGCAGTTCGTGGCGGTGTGCGACATCAGGGCCTCGCGCCGCACGGCGGTCAAGGCCATGGTCGATCAGCGGTACGGCAACGCCGACTGCGACACGTATCGCGACTTCCGCGACCTGCTCGCCCGGCCCGACATCGACGCCGTGCTCATCGCCACGGGTCCGAACTGGCACGGCACCGCCTCGATGTACGCCGCCCGCGCCGGCAAGGACATCTACTGCGAGAAACCGTGCACGAAGACCATCGCCGAGAGCCTGATCCTGGCCGAGACGATGCGGCGCACCGGCCGGGTTTACCAGGCGGGCACGCAGCGGCGGAACCTGCCGCACTTCGCCTTCGCCTGCGAGTTGGCCCGCACCGGCAGGCTCGGCAAGCTGAAGGCCCTCCACGCCCAACCGGCCGGCATGGGTACCGGCACCAGCGGCTGGGCCGCACCGGCCCCGGAGCCGCCCAAGGAGGAAGTCGACTGGGACCTGTACCTGGGCCCCGCCGCCTGGCGCCCGTTCCATCCGGGGCACCTCAATGGATTCAACTTCGAGAAGGGGGGCGGACTGGTCGGCGGCGGCGTGCTGGAGTGGGGCTCCCACACCGTCGACCTGTGCCAGTGGGCCGCCGATACCGACGCCACGGCACCGGTCGAGTACAACCCGCCGGTCGACGGACGCCTCGTCGCCCGCTATGCCGACGGCGTCGAACTGATCCTCCGCGACCACGGCTGGCAGCCGCTGGGTTCCTGCCCGGTGCGTTTCGAGGGCGAGACGGGCTGGATCGAGACCGGCGACAGCGGCCGCATGATGCTCAGTTCGCCCGCCCTGTTGGCCGGCCGCGAGGTGGCGGAAATCGGCGGCTACCCGGCCACCTTCCACGTGCGCGACTTCCTCGACTGCGTGAAGACGCGAAACCAGCCGCTTTGCAACGCCGAGGCCGCCTGCTACGCGCACATCGCGTGCCACGCGGCGAATATCGCCATCTTCCTGGGCCGCACCGTTCGGTTCGATCCGGTCAAGCACGAGTTCCTCGGCGACGAAGAGGCGAACCGGCTGCGGTCCGAGGCCCTGCGCGCCCCCTGGAGGCTGTAACAATGTAGCAGGCACACGCCGTGTGCCGTCCGGGAAGGATAATCACGCTCCCCGGGACAGCCGCCATCACGCCCTGACATTGAACCCAATATGGAGAACCATCCCATGCGTACCCTTCGCCACTTCGCCCTGTATTCCGCCCTGGCGGCCGTTTTGGCCGCGGCCGGCCCGGCCTGCGCCGACGAACCCGACGCGGCCGCCCGGCGGCGGGCCGACCTGGTTGCCGCGTTGCAGTCGGACACCACGCCCGACGCCCAAAAGGCCATGGCCTGCAAACGGCTGGCCATTTACGGCGATGCCGAGGCCGTGCCGGTCTTGGCGCCGCTGCTGGCCGACGAGCGGCTCGCCTCGTGGGCCCGCATCGCCCTGGAGGCGATTCCCGGGCCGGAGGCCGACGCCGCGCTGCGCGACGCCGTGGCCACGGTGAAAGGGCGGCAGTTGATCGGTGTGATCAACTCGATCGGCGTCCGGCGCGACGCCGGCTCGGTCGACGTGCTCGCTCCGCGCCTCAACGACGCCGACGCCGAGGTGGCGTCGGCCGCGGCCGTGGCGCTGGGGCACATCGGCTCGGCCCCGGCCACCGCGGCCCTGGAGCAGGCGCTGGGCCGGGTGCCGGCCGCCGTGCGCTCGGCGGTTGCCGAGGGCTGCGTGCTGTGCGCCGAGAA
>SKJM01000306.1 GCA_007122045.1 Planctomycetales bacterium
CACAGCGTGCGGGAGTGCAAGGAAATGGCGCGCGCCGCCGCCCAGTTCGGCAAGCACCTGGCCACCGGCCACCAGCGGCACTACAACGTCCTGTACGCCAATTCGGTCGACCTGATCCGCCGCGGCGTGCTGGGCGATTTGCACTACATCCAGGCCCAGTGGCACCGGGGGAACCTGCCCGGCAACGATAGCTGGCGGATGCCCATGCCGCGCGGCGTGAAGCCCGAGGACGACATGGCCGGCCGCCTGGAAAGCGAATTGGCAAGCTGGCAGCGGCGGCTGGCAGCGGCCGAGCGGGGCAACAACCAGGGCGAAATCGAGCAGTGGTCCCGGAGGGTCGCGCAGAAGAAGGCCCAGATTGCCGACGAGGCCATCGCCGAGACCGCCGCGAAGTACGGCTACCGCGACCACGCCATCCGCGATGCCGGCGGCAAGGTCCTCTACGAATGCCCGGCGGCCGAGGAGCTGATCCGCTGGCGGCTGTGGGACCGCACCGGCGGCGGGCTGATGGCCGAGTTGGGCAGCCACCAGTTGGACGCCGCCAGCATTTTCATCGCCGCGGCCCACGCGGGCGAGAAGCAGTATCCGTTGAACGTATCTGCGGCCAGCAACCGGCCTCTGTTCCCGCCCGACCGCGACGTGTGCGACCACGTCTACTGCCTGTTCGAATACCCGGGCCCCGGCTTCGAACCGGACAACCCGGTGGCCGAGGTGAACCGGGTGGGCGTGCAGTATGCTTCGATCAACGGCAACGGGTACGGCGGGTACGGCGAAACCGTGTACGGCACCGAAGGCACGCTGCAACTGTTGACCGAGCAGGACGTCATGCTGTGGCGGACGGCCTTCACCCGCGATAAGACGAAGGTGGTGTTCGGCCGCGGGAAGGGCGGTCCGGTCCTTCTGTCCGACGACGACGGCGACCCCGAATCGCTCGCCATCGGCCAGATGGCCTCGAAACACGCCGACCGCGGCTACCGGGCGCAGATCGAGCACTGGGCCTGGTGCATCCGGCAGAACCCCGACGCATCCGCCCCGGAGGTCCGGCCCCGCTGCGACCCGAAAGTGGCCCTGGGCGACGCGGTCATCGCCCTGACCACCAACAAGGCGGCGGCGGAAGGGATCAAGGTCGATTTCCAGCCGGCGTGGTTCGACCCCGACCACGATGCCCTGCCCGAGTACGAACTGCTCGGCGAGGACGTCAAGCCCGACCTCTCGCGTTACGCGTAAGAGGGAAGCCTGCAACTGACCGTGGTTCCCCCGAGCCCGCCAGTTGGCTCTTGCTGCTTTCCGTGTTATACTCGTCGCGGGTGAACAAGCTCGACGCCATGGCGCGCCACCGGTACAACGTACTGTCACTATGGAACCTGCACCCCTTTCCCTCCATCGTCAAGGTGCCCGAGTTCCCCGGCGTGGCGCTCGACGACGTATGGCGAACTCGCGAGCAGCTCGATTCCACGTTCTCGCTCACCGGCAGCGACATGGTGCGGCCGGCCATGTTGGCTGATTACGAGGTGGTGAAACGGATGACGATCAACGAGAAGATCGACTTCTGGCGCGAGGTGATGCAGTACGCGCACGATCGCGGCATCGAAGTGTACTGGTTTACGTGGAACATCCTCGTTTGGGGAACCGACGGGCAGTACGGCATCACGGCCGCGCAGGACCATCCCGCCACGATCGAGTACTTCCGCGCCAGCGTGCGCGAGACGGTCCGCACGTATCCGCTTCTGGCGGGCATGGGCGTTACCGCCGGCGAGCAGATGCGCGGCAGCGGGCGGGGGATGCCCAGCCGGCAGGAGTGGCTCCGGCAGGCGTACGGCGAAGGCATTCGCGACGCCCTGGCCGACGAGCCCGACCGCCGCTTCCGCCTGATCCACCGCTTCCACCAGACGGCGATCGGGCTGGCCAAACCGGCGTCAAGCCGCCGCACTCCAAGAAGAACCAGGAGACAAAACACATGAACCACACGTTGACAACGAAGCTTGCCACGTACCTCCTCGGCGCGCTGTGCCTGGCGCCGGCCGTCGCCCAGTCGGACCCTCCGGCACGCAACACCCGCATTTCCATCGTCGGCGAGGCGTTTCACATCAACGGGCGCCCGACCTACGAAGGCCGCACGTGGCAGGGGCACAAGATCGAGGGCCTGCTGATGAACGCACGGCTGGTGCAGGGCATCTTTGACGACCTGAACCCGGAAACCGTCGACCGGTGGGCATATCCGGATACGGGCCGGTGGGACCCCGACCGGAACACGCGGGACTTCGTCGAGGCCATGCCCGAGTGGCGCCGCCACGGCCTGCTGTGCGCGGTGGTGAACCTGCAGGGCGGCAGCCCCGAAGGGTACTCCCGCGAACAGCCGTGGCACAACTCGGCCATCCGGGCCGACGGCTCGCTTCGGCCGGAATACATGGCCCGGCTCGAAAAGATCCTCGACCGGGCTGACGAACTGGGCATGGTCATCATGCTCGGCGTGTTCTATTTCGGGCAGGACCACCGGCTCGCCGACGAGGAGGCCGTCAAGCAGGCGGTGATCAACACGGTCGACTGGATCGCCGACCGGGGCTATGCGAACGTCCTGCTGGAAATCGCCAATGAGCACAATATCATCTACACGCACGACATCATCCGCCGGCGGCCCCACGAGCTGATCCGGCTGGCGCAGCGTCGGGCCGCCCAGCGCGACTTGGACCTGCCGGTGAGCGTGAGCCTGTCCGGCGGCCACGTGCCGGGCCCGGAGGTCGTGGAAGCGGCCGATTACGTCCTCCTGCACGGAAACGGCGTGCGCCGCCCGCAACGCATGGCCGAGATGATCCGCACCGTCCGCGGCATGGACCCGTACCGGCCCATGCCCATCGTCAATAACGAAGACGACCAGGTTTGGCGCAGCGAGCACCAGGGATTCGAGCGGACGGGCAACAATTTCGTCGCGTGCGTCGAGAATTACGCATCGTGGGGGTACTTCGATTTCCGCCAGGCGAACGAGCCGTTCGACGAAGGGTTCCAGAGCGTCCCGGTGAACTGGCAGATCAGCTCCGAGCGGAAGCGGGCCTTCTTCACGCTGCTGGCCGAGATCACCGGCGCCGAGGGCTGGACCCGCCTGTTCGACGGCGAGACGCTGGCCGGCTGGCACGTGAAGTGCGCCAAGGCCGACCGCGACAAGAACTTCTGGACCGTCGAGGACGGCGCCATCGTGTGCGACTCGATGCACAGCACCGGCCACGATTACGTGTGGCTGATGACCGACCGGGAATACGATGA
>SKJM01000704.1 GCA_007122045.1 Planctomycetales bacterium
GACGCGGAGCCCGCTGCGAAGGCCAAGAAGCACACCAAGAAGCACACCAAGAAGCAGACCGAAGGGAAGACCAAGGCGCCGTCGAACCCCCAGCCGGTGGAAACCCAGCCGGCGCCCCAGCCGCCGCAGGCCGAGCCGCCCGAGGCCGCTAAACCGCCGGACCCCGACCCGCAGCGCCGGCAACCCCCGGAGCCGAATCCGCCGACCGATTCATCCTAGTCGGCAATGGCGGCCGAACCCGCCGGTTTCGGCCGCGACCGCCGACCCCCTTGGAGAACCGCACCATTTCCATGGACTTCCACGAGCGACTCGAAAAAGCGATCCAGCGCGGCCTGCGGGCCAGCGATGCGCGCGCCCGCGCCCAGGAAGAGCGCGAACTGAACGAAAAGGAACTGGCCCGGCTCCATTCGCAGTACCGGCTCGACATTTCCGAGCGGATCGAGCGCTGCCTCCGGCAGGTGGCCGACCAGTTCCCCGGGTTCCGCTTTGAAACGATCTACGGCGAGAAAGGCTGGGGGGCGGCTATCAGCCGCGACGACCTTCGCGTGCGCGCCCGGCGGCGCACCACCCTGTTCAGTCGCCTGGAAATGGTCATCCGCCCTCCCAACGAGTACCACGTGCTCGAATTGGCCGCCAAGGCCACCGTGAACAACCGCGAGGTGTTCAACCGCTCGCAATACCAGCGTCTCACCGAAGTCGACCTCACGACGTTCCACGAGTGGGTCGACAACTGGTCGCTCGAGTTCGCCGAATTGTACGCGGCGAAGAATTGACCACTATCCATCTTGCGGCGCCGCCGCAAAACAGCGCATCGCCTCCAGCCAACCGAGCACCGCGTCCTGCGGAACGTCGTCCCAGCCGGTGATCCGGTGGCTGAGAATGGCCAGCTTCAGGGCTTCGAATGCCTCGTCCAGGTCGGGCGGCAGGGTGGGCAGGCCTTCGAAGGGGCGCTGCGGATCGACGGCCACTGCCGGGGCCGAACTCTCGGCGAACTCGCCCGACGCGGTCTCGTCGAACGGCGCCTCGTCGAACGCCGCTGACGGCTCCGACCCGGTATCGCGCACCTCCGAAGGAGCGCCTGGGACCGGCTCGGCGCGCGGCGTGTCGTCGTTCGGGCTGACGTCCTCGTCCAACTCGGCCGTCACAATGTCCTCCGGACGCGGCTTCGAATCGGCCGGCGCACCGATCGACTCCCACCGCTGCTGGCGCATCTGGGCGATCGACCATCGACTCTGCACCGCGCCTTCGAGCCACATTTCGGCGTCGGGCCAGTCGAGCGCCGCCTGAAAGTGGCTCCAGTACAGGCCGGCATATCCCTCATACTGATCGCCGAACCGATCCCACACGCGACGCAAGCGGCCCGTGTGCTGGGGCGACACGTTCCCGACCCGGCGGGCCCAAGCGTCGTCGGTGTAGCTGGCCGGCGGCGCGCCGGCCTCTGCGAGCGCCGCCCGCCACTCGCAAATGATCCGCCCCTTTTCCCAGTTGGTCGTGCTGACCAGCCGATTCCAGCGGCCCAGGTATTCCTCCGAAGCGTTGTCCACGGTGATCGATTCCGAATCGAGTTGCTGCGTCATGCGTCGCGCTCCTTGCAGGCCGCCAAGGCCCCCCTAAGCGGTCGTGAATTGTCCATGCCGACAGGGTTCGGAAACGGCGAGGGCCGGCGCGGAGTCCCACCGCCGAAGGCCGCGCCCCGAGGGGCGCGGCTTGGCAAAGGGGGGCTGGGTTCCCCTTCGGCGACGGCTGGGACTCCGCCCCGGCCCGCAATCCGGCACTGCCGTACCGGCAAGCGTTCCGGCCTGTCGGCCTCCGGCCCCTATTGTACCGCGCCGCCAGGGAGATGCTGCCGGAAAAAGAAGCCGCGCGAGAAGATCCGAACGCAAACCTAGTGGCAGCTAGATGTTACGGTGGGCCAGGCGTTACCGTTTCCCCGCAAATGTGGACCGTCCATTGGGGAAAACCTGTCGATCATCGGTAACCGTTCACGGGCCCGGCACGTTGCGGCACGATGAAGGACTAATCGAGCACGGGGCACACGTCGAACCACTGGCGGTTCTGCCGTTCCATCCATTCGGTGGCGTTGGGCGGGCCCCAGCCGCCGGCTTCGTAAAGCGACAGCGGGGGGCCGTGGCCCTTCTCCCAGCCGCGCTGGATCGGATCGATAATGCCCCAGGCCAATTCGACCTCGTCGGCCCGCGAAAACAGGCTCGCGTCGCCCTGCATCACGTCCAGCAGCAGCCGCTGGTAGGCCTCGGGCATGGAACTTCGGAACTTCTCCTTGAACCGGAAGCCCAGGTCCGTCAGCCGGAGCCTCATGCCTTCGTCGGGCACCTTCGTGTGGAAGTGCAGTTGGATTCCCTCGGCCGGCTGCACCTGCAAGACCAGCCGGTTCGCCTCGTGTGCCGTGTGGGGGCCCAAGTCGAACAGCATGTGCGGCGCCCGCCGGAACTGGATGACCACCTGGGTGGTCTGGCACGACATGGCCTTGCCGCTGCGCAGGAAGAATGGCACGCCCTGCCACCGCCAATTGTCGACGTACAGCTTCACGGCGCCGAAGGTGGCCGTCTCGCTTTCCGGGGGCACGCCCGGCTCGTCGCGGTACTTGCGGTACTGGCCGCGGAGGGTGTCGGTGGCCACCTCGTCGCGCGCCATGCGGCGGACCGCCCGGAGCACCTTCACCTTCTCGTCGCGAATGGCCTCGGCCTCGTAGCGCGACGGCGGGTCCATGGCCGAGAGCGTCAAGAGCTGCAGCAGGTGGTTCTGGAACATGTCGCGCAGGATACCCACCTCGTCGTAATATGCGCCGCGCCGGCCCACGACCGTTTCCTCGGCGGCGGTGATCTGCACGTGCTCGACGTAATTGCGATTCCAGATCGGTTCAAAAATGCCGTTGGCGAACCGCAGCACGAGCACGTTCTGCACCGTCTCCTTGCCCAGGTAGTGGTCGATCCGGTACACCTGGCTTTCCTGAAACACGCCGTGCACGTGCTCGTTGAGCCGGCGGGCGCTTTCCAGATCGACGCCAAACGGTTTCTCGACGACCACGCGGCGCGGGTGCGGCCGCTCGGCGGCCATGCCGGCCGCGCCAAGCTGGGTGACGGCCGGCTCGTAGAACTTCGGGGCCGTGGCCAGGTAGTAGACGCGCGTCGCCCCCGCCTCGCCTTCCCAAGCGGCCAGGTACTCCTTCAGCGACGCGAAATCCTCACCGCGGCCGATGTCGCCCGGGTGATAGCGGATCGAAGGCGCAAAGGC
>SKJM01000283.1 GCA_007122045.1 Planctomycetales bacterium
GTTGCTATACTTCCATGCTATGTGTCGGCGGGCCGGGCGTGCCGCCGGTGAGCCAGGCCTGTCGCAGTTCGGAAACGTTTACGGATCGTTCGGCTTATTGCTGGGAGGGAACCCCATGGGAACTCGGATTCCACTGAGGCACACGGTTGCAGACGAGGAAAGGGAACTGGCGGCGAAACTGGAGTTGAGCACTGCGGAAATCGGACTGACGGTTCGCACCACGAATTGCTTGGAGGACCGGGGAATCTTCACGGTCGACGACCTGCTGCATTGCACGCGAGACGACCTGCTGGCCATTTCCAACTTCGGCGAGAAGACCCTGGAAGAGGTGTACAAGGCACTCGAGGGGATAGGCTTTTGTCGCGAAGGAAAACGGGATTCGAAACCCGGGCCGGTTCAGGAACAGCCGTCGCAGCCTCGTTGACGGTTCGCGGCTTTGCCCCAGCGCCTCGGCAAGGCGGGGTCGGCTTGAAGGGAAGCAGGGCGCCGGCGCGCTTCTGGAAGGAGAATGACGTTGCCGCGCGGATTGCGTATCTATGAGAAGAAACGGGGGCATCGGCGCACCGGCTCCAGCAAGCTCGGTGCGGCCGGCGAGGCCGCGTTCTTTGCCGTCCTCCTGGCGGCCGGCGCCGGAGTTATGGCCGGCTTGCTGTACGGGATGGTCCTGCCCGAGTGGCGCGCCAACCACGAATTCGTGGAGCACACCTGCGTGGTGCTCGACAAACGGATTGCCGAACGGGAGAACCAGGACGACCGGCTGTACCGGCCGGAAATCAAGGTCCGGTACACGGTCGACGGCCGCCCCCTGACCGCGTGGACCTACGACATTGCGACCGCCGGCAACGCGGCCAACTCGTATTTTGCCGAGCGGGAGCGGGCGGCGGCCGTGCTCGACCGCTTCACCCGCGGCGAGCAGTACCGCTGCTGGTACGATCCGACCCGGCCGGAACTGGTCGTCCTCGTGCGTGGCTACCGCTGGTGGGTGTGGACGGTCCTGGCCCTGCCGATGCTGTTCATGCTGGTGGGCGCCGGAGGGCTGGTGTGCCGCCTGGTACGCTGGCACATCACGGCCGAGCGGCGAGCAAGCATCGCCCGCCGGGCCGCCGCGCGCGAGCTGCTGCGGGGTAACGGCCGCGCCGCACCGGAGTATCCCACCGTTCCGGAAGTTGCCAGCATTACCGACAGTCCGGGCACGAAGCTTCGGTATCGGCTGCCGATCGGCACGTCGCCGGGCTGGGCGCTGTTCGGCACGCTGCTGGCATGCCTGGGCTGGAACGCCACGGTGGGCGTGTTCTTGGTGATGGCCGTCAACGGGCATTTGGCGGGCGAACCCGATTGGGCGATGACCTTGCTCCTGGTGCCGTTCGTCCTGGTGGGGGTGTTCCTCATTGCCGCGTTGATTCGGCAGTTGCTCCTGACCACCGGGGTGGGGCCGACTCAAGTGGAATTGTCGGACCATCCGCTGCGCCCCGGCAGCCGGTACGAGGTGTTCCTCTCGCAGTCGGGCCGGATGCCGCCGGACGCGCTCCAGTTGCAGCTTCGCTGCGAGGAGCAGGCCACCTACCGCGAGGGCACCAACACGCGCACCGAGACGCGCGAGGTCTACACCGAGCGGCTTTACCGCAGCAACGGCCGGAAGGGCCGCCGGTCCATGCCGTTTCAGGCGACGTGCGAGTTTACCGTACCGGCCGGCGCCATGCATTCGTTCAAGTCGGAGCACAATTCGGTCACCTGGCGGCTGGTCGTCGAGGGCCGGGTGGCCGGCTGGCCCGACTACCGCCGCGACTACCCCGTCATTGTCTGCCCCGACGAGCCGACCCGCGGCCATGAGTAAACCGGCAGTCGTCATCCGCTTGGACCAGGACCAGAAGATGTACCCCCCCGGGGGCGTACTGGCCGGAAGCTTCTGGCTTCGCGGGGTGCGTGCCGAGGAGGTGAAGGCCGTGGAGACCTCCGTGTTGTGGTACACCGAAGGGAAGGGCGAGGAGGACATGGCCGTGCACGCCTTCTGGCGCGCCAGTGCCGAGTCGGGCGACTGGCTGGCCCCGCACCGGGCCAACCACTTCCAGACCACACTGCCGCCGACGCCGCTCTCGTACAGCGGGGCCATCCTGAAAGTCCGCTGGTGCGTGCGGGTGCGGGCCTTCCTGCACGGAGGGCGGGAGGTGGTCGGGCAGCGCGGCTTTCAACTCGGCAGCCTTTCCGCCGTGGAGCCTGCCCCCCCGTGACCCTCCCCCGCCCCGAATCGGACGCCCCGACGAATCCCTTTTGCACCCGCTGTGTGCGTCCCGGCGCGATGCCGTTTCTGTTTCCCCCGGGCGAAACCGCCGCGGAACTCGCCGGCCGCTTCCACCGGGCCGGCGGGCGGGCCGCCATCGTCGGACCTCACGGCTCCGGCAAGTCGACCCTGCTGGCAACGCTACGACCGGAACTCCGGCGCGACGGCCGGCAGGTGGCCGCCGTTGCCCTACACGACGGGCAGCGACGGCTGCCGGCGGGTTTGGACACGAGCCGTTTGGCCGCGGGCGACGTCGTGGTGGTCGATGGGTACGAGCAGCTTGGGTTCTTCCACCGGCATCGCTTGCGACGCCTATGCCGGCGCCGAGGGCTGGGGCTTCTGGTCACTTCGCACGGCCCCGTCGGGCTGCCGGTGCTGTTTCAGACGCGGGTCGACCTGCCGCTGGCCCAGCGCATCGCCTCGCGGTTGCAGGAGGGGTACGAAGTGCGGGTTCGCGACGACGACGTCGCCCGCCTCTTCCCGCAATGCGGGGACGACCTCCGCGAGCTTCTATTCGCGCTGTTCGACCTTTACGAAGCCGGGCAACGTACAGGGAAGCGCGATATTTCTCATAACCCACCCTGTGGTACGCCTCCCAAGCCGGCCGGGAGGACGGAGCGGTGAGCGGAAGCGCTCGTACGGGCGTTGTGCTGTTGGCGGCAAGCCTCCTGGGGCTCGCGCCGCTCGCCTCGCACTGTACCGGCCAAGCGTTCAACCTACATATCAAGCCGTGGGAATGGAATGCCCGCAAGAGGGCTTACGAAGGCCGGGGAACTAAAGGGGACAGGCGCATATATTGGGCAAAATGCACAGGCTGCATATTGTGGGACAGTCAGGCTCAGACGTCAAATTCCAACTTCGGACGGGTGGGGGCCCGTTGAACGGCCAAAGCAAGCTGCCCTACATGAGGCGGCCGCCTGCACGATTGCCGAAGCGTGGATCGGCCCTGGTTGTCGACGCGAATCGCCAAA
>SKJM01000377.1 GCA_007122045.1 Planctomycetales bacterium
GGATGGTCAGCCAACCGCGGGGGGCGTCGGGGGAGGGTTGGTTGGGCTCGTGGGAGGGTGAAGGGGACAGTCCCATTTTCGCGGCGGAACGTTCGGGCGATGGCGTGGTCTGCCCGGCACGCCGCGAAAATTGGGACAGTCCCCCGGCGGAACGTTCGGGCGATGGGGTGGTCTGGCCGGCGCGCCGCGAAAATTGGGACCGTCCCCCGGCGTCGGCAGTGCCCATCCGGCGGTTGGTCGGCACGGGAATGGCCTTCTTGCCGCTCAGATACGGGCCGGTGACCGACTCGCGGCGGCGCGCGACGGCCTTCGGCGTGCCACAGGCGACCACCTCGCCGCCCTGGCGGCCGGCGTGGGGGCCGAAGTCGAGCAGCCGGTCGGCGCTGGCAACCACTTCGCGGTCGTGCTCGACCACCAGCAGCGTGTTGCCCAAGTCGCGCAGCCGGTACAGGGCGTCCAGCAGGCGGCGGTTGTCGCGCGGGTGCAGGCCGATGGTCGGCTCGTCGAGCACGTACAGCACGCCGCACAGCCCGCTGCCCACCTGGGCGGCCAGCCGGATGCGTTGCATCTCGCCGCCGGAGAGGGTGGGGGCGGCGCGGCCGAGGGTGAGGTACTCCAGCCCCACGTCGACGAGGAATTGCGTGCGGTTGCGGATTTCAAGCAGCACCTCGCCGGCGATCTGCCGCTCGCGGCCGGTCGGTTCCCACGCCGCCAGTTCGTCGCGCAGCCGGCCCAGCGGCATGCGGCAGTAATCGTCGATGGTCCGTTCGCGGAACCGCACGGCGGCCGAGTCGTCGCGCAGCCGGCTGCCGGCGCACGCGGAGCACTCCACCTCGTCGACGAAATGCTCCAGCTTGCCGCGCAGCGCGGGCGAAAGCCGGCTCGCTTCTTCCAAGGCCGGGTAAAGCCCCTTGTACTGGAACCGCAACCCCTTGCCGACCTTGGTGCCGATCTGGAACCACTTCTCGGCCGTGCCATGCAAGATGAGGCGGCGGTGCCGGGCGCTCAGTTGGTCGAAGGGCACGTCGGCCGGCACGCCGGTCCCGCGGGAGAAGGCCTTCGCCATCGCCGCGAGCATGGGGCTTTCCGGGCGCGGCCACAGGGCCACGGCCCCGCCGGCCAGCGAAAGTTCGCCGTCGCGCAGCAGCGCCGTCGGGTTCGTGCCCGTCTGCACGCCGAGGCCCTGACAGGCCGGGCACCAGCCGAGCGAGCTGTTGAACGAGAAATGATGGGGCGAAAGCGGCTCGAAGCTCCGCCCGCACTGCTCGCAGGCGAAGTGCTGGCTATGGGTTTCGACCGGCCAGTGGGGCTCGGGCGTGTCCTCGCGCGGCTCGACCACGCGCACCACGCCCTTGCCCAGCGACAGGGCCGCCTCGACGCTCTCGGCGATGCGTCCCCGGGCATCGCGCTGCACGGTCACGCGGTCGGCAACCACTTCCACCTGGTGCGTGCGCCGCCGGTCGATGGCCGGCGGGCTGTCGAGCGAGTGCGTCTGGCCGTCGACCCGCACGCGCAGGTAGCCGCTGGCGCGGAGGTCGTCCCAGAGGGTTTCGTACCGCTCGCCCACGCGCACTTCGACCGGCGCCAGCAGGATCAGGCGCGTCCCGTCCGGGTGCTCCATCACCTTGGCGGTAATTCCATCGGCCGTCTGGGTGCCCACCGGCACGCCGCAGTCGGGGCAGTGGGGCGTGCCGAGCCGGGCCATGAGGATGCGCAGGTAGTCGTACACTTCCGTCACCGTGCCCACCGTGCTGCGCGGCGTGTGGCCGAGGTTCTTCTGCTCGATGGCGATGGCCGGCGACAGGCCCTCGATGTGCTCGACGCGGGGCTTGGGCATTTGGCCGACGAACTGGCGGGCGTAGGCGCTGAGGCTTTCGACGTAGCGGCGCTGCCCCTCGGCATAGATGGTGTCCATGGCCAGCGACGACTTGCCGGAGCCGCTCGGGCCGCAGCAGACGGTGAGCTTGTCGCGCGGGACGTCGACGTTCACGTTCTTGAGGTTATGCTGGCGCGCGCCGCGCACCTTGATGGCCTTGGCCAGTTGCGCCTTCCGCCCGGCGCGGCGCGTGCCCGGCCCGCCGACCTGCCTCCGCCCGTTGCCTGCCGCGGCGGCCGTTTCCAGAACCGTCTGCAAGGCGCGGCCGGTGTAGGAGCCGGACTGGGCGGCGACGTGCTCCGGCGTGCCGGCGGCGACGATGCGGCCGCCTTGCTCGCCGCCTTCCGGCCCGAGGTCGATGATCCAGTCGGCCGTCTTGATCACTTCGAGGTTGTGCTCGACCACGATGACCGTGTTGCCCGCCTCCACAAACCCGTGCAGTACGCGCAGTAGCAATTCGATGTCGGCGAAGTGCAGCCCCGTGGTCGGCTCGTCGAGCAGGTACAGGGTGCGGCCGGTGCTGCGTTTGACCAGTTCGCGGGCGAGTTTCACCCGCTGGGCCTCGCCGCCGGAGAGGGTGGGCGAGGGCTGGCCCAGCTTCATGTAATCGAGGCCCACGTCGTGCAGGGTCTGGAGCTTGTCGGCCACCTTGGGGATGTTGCGGAAGTGGTCGAGCGCTTCCTGGATGTCCATTTCGAGCACGTCGGCGATGGACTTGCCCTTGTAGCGAACCTGGAGCGTCTCGCGGTTGAAGCGGTGGCCCTCGCACACCGGGCAGGTGACCCAGATGTCGGCCAGGAAGTCCATTTCGAGCCGGTTCGAGCCGTTGCCCTCGCAGCCCTCGCACCGGCCGCCCGCCACGTTGAAGCTGAACCGTCCCGGCGTGTAGCCCCGTTTCTTCGCGTCGGGAAGCTGGGCGAACAAGCGGCGGATTTCGTCGAACACCTTGATGTAGGTGGCCGGGTTGCTGCGCGGCGTGCGCCCGATGGCCGACTGGTCGATGGCGATCATCTTGTTGAGATGCTCGAGGCCGTCGATAGCGTCGTGTTCGCCCGGGCTGCCCAGCCCGGCGTTCAGGTCGCGCCGCAGCGCCTCGACGAGGATGTCGCCCACCAGGGAACTCTTGCCGGAGCCGCTCACCCCGGTAATGCAAATCAAGGTGCCGAGCGGGATTTCGACGTCGACCTCTTTGAGGTTGTTGTGCCGGGCGCCGCGCACGAGCAGCTTCCGGCCGTTGCCCTCGCGGCGCGACGCGGGCACGGCAATCCGGCGCTCGCCGGTCAGGTATTGGCCGGTGACGCTGTTCGGGTTGGCGGCCACCTGTTCGGCCGAGCCGTGGGCCACCACGTGCCCGCCGCGCACGCCCGGCC
>SKJM01000624.1 GCA_007122045.1 Planctomycetales bacterium
GGAGCGTCCGGTCTGAGACCTGCTGGCCTTCGATACTACCGTTCGGTCCGACGCCAAAGAGCACCGTGCCGCCGTCACCGTTGAGGAAGGCGCAAAGGGTGTGCATGGCCTCTTTCAACTCGCCGGTGGAGCGTTTGAACTCCAGCGAGGGGCCTTCGCCCTCGGCGACCATGGCCGACAGACGTTCGACATCCGTGGACGCGGCCGTCTTCGCCGACGACCTATCGCTCTTCCTCTTGGATACGGCCATGGCTCTTGGCGCCTTTTCGGCCCTCCTTGGGCAGGATAGACGAATCAAGTGTGTAGTGCTGCACCTTCTTCACGGGCTGCCAGGGCTGCGAGGCGGGATCGCGAATGGTTGTCAGCCCGGGGAATGTAAAGGGGTCGGGGAATGTAAAGGGCCGGAGGGTGCCAACCTCGCCGCCCGGGCCGCGCGTGATGCCAGGCGCTACCTGGCGTTCACGTCATTCTACCAAGATAACATCGCTCTGGAACCCTGGACGACGAGAGTGACGGGCCCCGCCAGATAGAGCGACATACCGACAACGACAAGTGGCCGCAACAACGACATGATGGCGAGCGCCCACGACTCGCCTTGCAGTGCCGGGTTTAGAACAGCCGAGGCCAGCACGTTACTTGCACCCTGCAACAAGAGACCACCCACCAACATGCCCAGCGCGGTCAGCAACGTAACGTCCGCTCCAACGGCAATGACAACCCACCCGACGGCGAGCAAGATGGTTAGGCGAGCAGCGCCATGTGCCTCCGGACTGTCTTCCGAACTGAGTTGCGGCATGACTTTCCCCTTTGCGGGCTCTTCCGTTTCCAGGTGCAAACACCGGGAGAAACGGCAAGCCGCACGGTTTCGTTTCGAGCGACTTCTGCGACGGCACGGCACGCCCGCTTCGCCGGTGCCAGCAGCCCGACTGCTAGCATAGGGCCTAGTTTACCACAAACAGATGGGCTTTGTCAAACGCGCAGCGCCGGCTGTGCAGCTCTGGGGGGGCGCAACCCCTTGTTGCATAACGACTTGCGCCGCGAAAAAAAAATTTCCGCCAACCCCAATTTTCGACCCGTTTTCGGCCTCTTCCGACGCCGGTTCGCAGACATTTTGCCCGAACGCAACCGCGCCGCGGTCGGCCGATGCATGCTGGATCGCTTGCCGGCAGCGCGATCCGGCCGGTTGTGTTGGCCAGCCGCGTGCTCCGTGCTTTTCCACCGAAAGGCTCACGGCCGGTTTCCTTGCCCGGCGTGGGCCGTTGTCCGCCGATTGTTCTGGTTTCTTCCAGCCCAAAGCGGCTATCCTGCCCGAAACAAGGCGGTCGTACGCTTCGGCCGCAATCCAATACGGAAATCGAACGCACGGAAACGGAGGCCACGGATGGCACAGCCCATGAACGTTACGGTAACGCTCGACCTGCCCGACGACGTCGAGTTTCTCGGCTACGAACGCGTCGGCGACGGGCATGGTATCAAGGTGAAGTTCCCGCTGCCCGACGTATGCCAGTGCGGCGCGTGCGGGCGCAAGGAAGCGGCAACCTACGAGTACAAGAACACCGTCTACATGGCACGCGACCTGGACTTGTGGGGGCAACCTTGCTGGCTCGTGTATCAGCCGTGTTTCCATCGTTGCTCGCGGTGCGGACATCGGCAGGAGCACCTCGCCCCGTTCAAACGCAAACACGTGACGTACACGTTCCGCTTCGAGGAATACGTGCTGCGCATGCTCATCGGCAGCAACGAAGAAGACGTTGCCCGACGGCTGGGCATCTCGGCCGAGACCGTTGAGCGCATTGTGGAGAACCAGTTGCAGGAGGATAAGCGGATTGACCCGGAGCGGATCATCGAGCACGTCGGCTTTGACGAGATCAGCCTGAAGAAGCGGCACAAGCTCTACGTGACCGTCATGACCGATCTGACCGACCCAAACGCCCCGAAAGTGCTTGCCGTGGCGCAGGGAAAGGATACAGCGGCCGCCCAGCAGTGCCTGGACAAACTGACCCCCCAGCAGCGCGAGCGCGTGCAGACGCACCGGGTGGACATGGGCAGGGTGTACGGCCCGGTATGCAACCGCCAACTACCCAACAGCCGCTTGATCGTGGACCGGTTCCACGTGGCCAAGCATTTCGGCGACGTGGTGGACAAGCTACGGAAGAAGGCTACAGGGAAGCACAAGGCGAAGCTGTCGAAAGCCGAACGCTCCCGCTTCCGCGCGCTGATGTGGGAGTTCCGGCGCGATCCGGACGAGCTGAAGCCGGGGGAACGCACGGCGTTGGAAGCGCTGTTTGCGGAAGTGCCCATCCTCAAACACCTGCACGACGCACGGGTGCGTTTCAAGGAGATATTCGATACGGCGCCTGACCGTGCGACGGCCGAACGCCAACTGGCCGAACTCCGCCAGTGGACAAGGACGATGGGGCTCGATTTCGAGAAGTTCTGGACTGCCTACGACAACTGGAAGACGGGCATCCTGAACTACTTCGACGGGCGCTACACGAGCGCCGCAGTCGAGGGCATCAACAACAAGGGACGCGTGATTACCAAACGATGCTACGGCGTAAAGCCGGCCGGCACGTTCTTCAAACGCATCGTCCTGGATATCAATCGGGCGTCGGAAGCCGTCGGGCGGAGCGTTGCCGAAATGCGGGAAATCGCGGCCTAAAGGCCGTATTCCTGCAGTATTGCACCTAGAAACGGAAGAGCCAAAAAGATCAGGGGCTCCATCGGTCGCTGTGCCCGGGCGAAGCTCTCAAGTCGGGCATGGCACGGTCGACCTTCAGCGGGCGGTTCACAGGCTCCAAACACGCTTCACTATCCCCCACTCCCGGCATGCCCCCCAAGGGTTCCCTGAAAATGGCACTGCCGCCCTCGCCTGCCGTTCACACAGTCCGCGCCCAGCGGACGCCCGTAATCAGGACGAACACATGGCGCGGCTCCTCCGGCGCCCGGTATAGCTCGGTTCTCAAGTGTATACTCGCCGCGGCCTGAGACAGCGCTTCCGTAGGATGGGCTTTAGCCCGTCAAAGCGAAGACGGACACCGAGTGGGCACCGCCCCGAGCCAGACGCCGGATTCAAACCGTAGTTCGAGGCCGTCGCCGTTCGGAACGAGCATTGATTTCGCCGGGCGGGTCACTCGGGCGTCCAGAGCTTGCCGCCGCCGCCGGCTTCGCTTTCGGGGGTCCAGAGCTTGCCGGCCTCGGGCTGGGGGGCGGCGCCCATGCCCCCGCGCCCGGCCGCCCGCCCC
>SKJM01000527.1 GCA_007122045.1 Planctomycetales bacterium
CGTGCTTCTGAACGCGAACCGAACCACTTTGGGTAACGCGGGTCTGCTTCGCGGCGGTTGCGGCCCGGAGGGTCTTCTTTTTCACGGCAGCCGGTTTGGGTGCGGCCGCCTCGGTGGCCGCGCCCATGGCCGCGGCCTTCTTCTTGCGGGCGCGGACGGCCTTGCGCGCTTTCTTGGCCGATTTCTTCACTGCCTTCTTGGCAGTCTTCTTGGCAGTCTTCTTGGCAGCCTTCTTCCCGGCGCACTTTCGGCGGGGGCACGGTTCGGCCGCGGGCGTTTCGGGCGCCTCCGGGCCGGCGCCCCGCTCGGTCGTGATGGCTTCCTGCTCGGCCTGCATCGCCTCGCGCGTGGCAGCCCGCGCTTCCCGGTGCTCCACGGCGCGTGCCCTGCGCGGGGGGGTGCGTCGCTTCGGGACCCCGCCCGTCGCGCCGGCCTTCTCGACCTTCTCGAGCTGCTTCTCGAACCGGTCGAGCACCTCGGCAAACAATTCGGCCTTCTGTTCGCTTCGGGCGGCGGCCGACGTGCCCCGCGCCTGCTCCGCCGCCTGCTTCGCCCGCCGCTGCTGGTGGGCCTGGTCGAGCCACTTGTCGCGCAGTTTGCGTGCGCGGGCCACCTTCTGCTTCAGCCGCGCGGCCGAGTGGGTGGGCAGGTTCTTCCGGGAACTGGCCGTCACGAGGTCGAGTTCCGGCTTGGTACACAAGGAACGTGCCTTGGCGATAGTGATGGTCATGGGTACTCCGTTACAATCTCTGGGGTTTCAAGAAGCCGACGACCGCAACGTGCCGCCGTCCAAGCGGCACTGAGCCTAAGCAACCGGTTGCGCCGCGTCAAGGGGTGGCGGGCGGTTCCTGGCGGGCGGTTCCAGCGCTGGGTTGGCGATGTTGCCCAGGATGCAAAGGCTGCCGGTCGAGTGGCCGGTCTCCACCGGTTAGATCGGGTCCTGCCGGCTCTTGACGCAATCGAGGAAGTGGCGGACGTGGTCGGCGTCGACGTCGGCCCGCCGGTGCACGTCGCGGGCGGGATTCGCGGCGGGCAGGCGGATTTCCCGGCTTATCCACGCGAATATTTCGTCTCTGGTTGTTCATCCGGGCTGCGGTGAATCGTGCTGGTACCTCTCGCGGTATTCGGAGGGCGAGGCGCCGTGGGCCCGCCGGAAGGCGGTCTCCATGGCGTCCACGCTGGGGAAGCCGGCAACGCCGGCCACGTTCTTGATGAGAAGATCCGTGCAGGTCAGCAGGCGGACGGCGCGGTCCATGCGGCAGCGGTGGATTTCCTCGTGGATGGAAAGGCCCAACTCCTTGCGAAAGCGCCGTTCCAGGCTGCGGCGGGTCAACGGCAACCGGCGCACGATGTCCTCGACGTTGATCGCTTCGCCGCTCTGGCCCCAGATCAGCCGCACCGCGTCGGCCACAATCGGGTCGGTCACGGTCTTCACCGCCAGCGGGCCCTGCATGACCACCTCCTGCGATTCCGGCTTGCCCGCGGTCAACACGGCGGCGAGGATTTCCAGCGTATCGGCGGCAATGAGGTGGGAAAACCCTTCCTCCTGGCGGCGCACGCGGGCGACGAGGCGCTCGAAGGTGGCGGGAACTACTTCGCCGAAGCCGACCGAAAGCACGGCGTGCTCCGGCGAGAAGAACCCCTGCGCCGCCAGCCGGTCCACGACCTCGCCGCGGAAACTGATCCAATACGAGTCCCACCCCACTTTGCGCAGCGGGCGGTATCGGTGCCACACGCCTGGAAACACCATGAAGCACGTGCCGGGCACGATCTGCCGTGCGCCGGTGGGTTTCGATTCGAAGGTGCCCTCGCCGCGCACGACACAGGAGACCTGGTAGTCGGGCAGGGTCCGCCCGCGCGACCAGGAGAAGCCGTAAGGCTTGGGATGCCCCGGCGGCGGATAGGGGGCGCCCGGTGGAATGGACGTCGAGCCGGCCGCGGTCACGTACAGACCCCAGCACTCGTCGCGGGGCCGAACCGGGATGTATCGAAAGTAGTGTTCCATGGGCCACGCTTTCCGCCGCGTCCTGCACCTTTCCCCCCGCACTGCCGGAAACCCGATTGTACGATACGCGAACGCCTCGCGGCAAGGGGCAAAGGCGGTCCTGCTTCGCGTCGTGACGTGAGGGCTCTTCAGTTTTGGTGAACCCGGAGCTGTCGCATAATCCGGAATACCGGTCGCAAAATCAGGGCCGGATTCGATGGCTATGTCGGCCGCGGCGCGTACAATGGCAGTACCCGCGGCGCGCACGACGCGATCGAGGACGGCTTGGCGAGTTTTCCGGCAACAGGGGGAGGTTCAGCGATGGTACCAATTCGATGGTCGGCCGGCGGTATTTGTGGGGTTGCGGCGCTCGCAGGATGCGGGGTTCTTTTTGGGCGCGCGGGCGCCGCGGAGACCAGTCCGGCGGCGGCGCGCGGGTTCAACCCTGCGGCGGTGAAGGTTTGGGACGGCGCCGCCTTGGCGCAGCCCCCGAAAACCCATCCCGCCGAACAGCGGCCCGCGAAGGGAATGCGGTCCCTGTTCTACGAGGGCGCGGAGTACAAGGGGCAGCCCACTTGGGTCTTCGCCTACTATGCGGCTCCGGAAGGCGATCCGCCCGAGGGCGGTTGGCCCGCCGTGGTGTGCGCCCACGGCGGAGGCGGCACCGCCTACCCAGCGTGGGTAAGGAAGTGGAATAGCCATGGGTACGCGGCCATTGCCATGGACCTCGAAGGCCATTTGCCCGGTGGGAACGACCATGGCGTGGAAGGCAACTTCCCGACCGGGCAAAAACATCAGAACTCCGGACCCGCGCGCATCGACTACTTCGGCGACCGCGACCTGCCCGACAACGAGCAGTGGTTCTACCACGCCGTGGCCGGCGTGATCCGCGCCAATTCCCTACTGCGATCGTTCCCGGAGATCAACCCCGAAAAGATCGGCCTGACGGGCATCTCGTGGGGCGGAACGGTCGTCAGCACGGTGGCGGGCGTCGATTCGCGCTTTGCCTTTGTCATTCCCGTCTACGGCGCCGGGTTCATCCACGAGAGCGACAACCCGGGCTTGGCGCAGTGGTTCCCGCCCCACCACATGACCGAGCAGCAGTTCCGCGACTACCGCACGAAATGGGACCCCTCGGCGCATCTGCCCTACGCGAAAATGCCGATGCTGCTGGTCACCTCCGTGGCCGACCCCGTCTTCCAGATCGACATCTTCTCGAAGTCGGCCCTGGCTGTCGGCGGGTCGAGCCGCC
>SKJM01000228.1 GCA_007122045.1 Planctomycetales bacterium
GCGCACTCCTTGCTCAGAAGGTGGGAGCGCAACTGCGCCTTGGCCCGGGCAAGCCGGCTCATCACGGTCCCGATGGGCACGTCGAGGGCTTCCGCGATTTCGCGGTAGCTCAAGTCCTCGAAGTAAAACATCACAAGTACCATGCGAAATATGTCCGGTAGGGCGCCCAGTGCCTGCTGAAGCTGCTCCTGGTCGATCTCGACCTCACCCTCACCTTGGGGGATGGTGTCGATATTCAGCCGCAAATCGGCTGCCGGGGTAGGCTGGGGCTTTCGGCACCGCTTGCAGAAGTGGTTCCGCAGGATGGCAAACAGCCAGCTCCGGACCCGCTCCTCGTCGCGCAACTGGTCCAGCTTGTCGCTGGCCACCAGGAACACCTGCTGGGTCAAGTCCTCGGCGTCGGGCACCGAGCCGGTAAGCCGGAAGGCGTACCGATAGACCGCCTGATGGTAGTCGGCAACGAGCTGGGCAATTTGCATGGGCTGGCAATCGGCCGAAGCCGTCCCCCCACTTAGAGGCCGATTCGGGGAGAATTATTCCATTCGATCTCGGAACCTGACATATATTTTACTGCCCTGGGAATAATTGCCCAGGGGTTGGGGTCTAAGGGATTGCAGGGGCGGTCCCGCGCCGCTGCCACGTGGAAGTTTGTAACGGAGGGCGGCGCACCGTGTGCCGCCGGTTTTTGAAGCACCCTCGGAACCAGAAAGGTGGTCACATGAGGTACTTCGCGTTGTTTCTGATGATCTTGAGTCTATGCGTATTTAGCGTGGGTTGCCCCGCGCCCGAGGATCCCGCTCCTCCGGCGGAGCCCGCCCCCGTCGACCAGCCGGACGATCCCGATGATCCGGTCATCGAGGAGGAAAACGACGACGAACCGGCCGCGCCGGTCGAAGACGACTTCGACTTCTAACGACGTTGGCATGCGCCGTGGCAGGCCGGGGTGGTCTTTGCGGGAAGCGTTTCGATTCGCGGCCGGCGTAGTCCAACCCCACGGCTTGCGAGACCCAAGCCCCGCTGCTTGCCAGGGGCGCGGATCCCATAAAGAGGGGGGCCCAAGCGGCCCCTCTCGCTTTTCGGCTCTTCTGCTGCCCGGTGCAAGCTGTCGGTGAGGACAATTGCTCGCCGGACGGCCCGGATTATTCGTGTAGGGTGGGGCGAGGTCGCGTAGGCTCTTGGTGGGACTGCGCAAGCCACGCTTGGCCCGTTTGCACGCCGTGCGCTGGAACCACGCCCGGCCAAGCGGCCGAGGTCCCACCAGGATCTTGGCGTGCTTGTCACCACCCTACATCGTCACGAATGATCCGGGCTCGGCGCACGGCCCGACGGAGCGCGCCTGCCACTCACTCCGCCGGCCATGGGTCATCGCTGGCGCAGCCTTCCGTCGGGCGGCTGCCAGGCGGGCTCGTCGGTAAGGATCAAGGCATCGTAGCGAATGTTGGGGGTCAAATTGCTCAGCGTGAGCGTGTGCCGGCCGTCGGGCAACTCGACCGCTTCGAGGTCGGCCACGCCGGGCCATGCCCAAGTCCATAGCCGCTCGGCCAGCCGGCTTTCCGGGGCGATGAGCCGGTCGGGCACGTGCAGGTCGGTCGAGCCGCCGCCCAGCGTGGCGACGCCCCGGCCGTTGAGCGCCGCGCGAACGTGTTGGCGCACTTCGCCACCCCGGCCGCCGGAACCGCGGTGCAGGTAGCGGAGCCAGAAGTAGTACTTCCCCGCGCGGGGTACGTCGATTTCCCAGCTTACGCGATTTCCCTCGGTCTCTTCCGCAACCAGGTAGGCCTCGCCGCGCGTTCCGGCCCCGGTCGATCGCTCGAACGGCCCCTCCAGTTCGGCCTCGGCGAAGTGCAACTCGATCACCGCCGGCGGCGCGTAGCGCGGCGGCGTGCCGACGCCCACCACCGGGCTCAGTGCGCTCTCGTTCCCCTGCCGGTCGACGGCCGTTACGGCGTAATGGTATTCGGCGCCGGCTTGCAGGCCCCAGTCAATCAGTTCGGGTTCGGTCGGCGAGCCGATCCGCAGCCGCTGGTCGGGGGTGTCGAACGACTCGCGGGCGGCGTAGACGTGGTAATACGCCAGGCCCGCCGCCTCCGAGGGCTCCCACACCAGCCGGTTGACCCGCGGGCGGAGGTTCTCGACGCGCAACCCTTCGACCGCCGCCGGGGGTTCCGTGTTCTCCGGGCGCGGCCCGGTGGGCGTGAAGCCGGCGTCGGTGGTCAGGCACAACAGGTCGAGCTGCGCGGCGGCGCCGGAGGTAGCCAACCCGAGGACCGCCCGCCCGGCGTCCAGGGTCAAGGGCTCCTGGCCGGCGCGGACCCACGTCCACTCGTTCTCGTCCGTCGCCACGGTCAGGGTCCGGCCGGCGAGGGTGATTTCCCATTCGCCCGCCTCGCTGCTGCCCGAACGCACCCGCGCCCAGAGGTGGTAGCGGCCCTCGGCGGGTATATTCACCGGCAATTCGGCCTCGCCGCGCCGGGCCTCGGGGTGCCGGTACAGGTAGTACCAGTCGGAGGCCGCGTGCCGATCGACCCCCATGGCCAGGCCCGGCAGCGCGCCGGTGGGCAGGTCGCGAATTGCGTCCTCGGCCTCGGCGTACACCACCAGCGGCGCGTCGATGCCGTCGGGCAACTCGACGCCCGCCCGGGTCGCCTCCTCCGAGTAGCCGCTCTCCAGGCCCGAATGTTCCACGGCGCCGACAACATAGTAATACGCCCGGCCCGGCTCGACGGCCGTGTCGCGCCAGGAGGTCGCGTCGAGCGGCTCCGGGGTGAGGAGGCGGTATGGACCGCCGCTCCGCTCGGCCCGATACACGAGGTAGCCGCGCGTTTCCCGGCTGTAGGCCGCCGGTTCCCACGAGAGGACCACCGCGCCGCCCTCCGCGCTCCAGGACAGTTCCACCGGCGGCCGGGGGCGGGCCATCACCGCAATGTAGTTCCGGAACCGCCCCGTCATGCTCGATCCGTAGTGAATCTTCGTGGCGTCCGGGCTGAGCATCGAAAAATCGCCGCCCGCATAGTAGCCGTTCAGGCGATGTTTCGTGTCGACGATGGGCTGGAACGTGGTGTCGCAGAAGACCTGAAACTCGATGTTTGCGTTTTCCGGCCGCAGGTAGCTGCCGAAGTGCCATCCGCGAACCCAACCGACGAAGAATCGCGGATGCTGCCGCCAATGCAGGTGGTAGTTGGTGCCGTTGCGGGAAAGGCGCAGGGAACGCGTGTGGCCGTCGCGAACGCGGAC
>SKJM01000412.1 GCA_007122045.1 Planctomycetales bacterium
CAAGTGGGTTGGGTCTCTCTCGTTTCGGGTCCTTACGGATCCACTCGCTTGCGCTTCGAGCTTGTATAATGCAACATTATCGGACCCCACCACGCGTGCCCTCACCACGCGTTCCGCGGTTGGTGCCACAGGGAACGCCAGTAGCGTTGGTCGAGTTCGTACGGGTCGACCGGGGCGTCGTCGGGGTGGTCGGCCGGCAGGACGCCGTAGCGGCGCATCTCGCGCAGGTACTGCGGCGGTGGCTGGAAGCCGGGCATGTCGAACCGCTTGATGGTATCGAGGTTCTCCTTGCCCGCCGCCACCATGTGCAGGAGCGTTTGGTAGTCGGAGTCGCCGGTGTCGGCAAAGACGTTCGCAGGTCGCTCTTCGTCCTTGCGGCAGATGCCCAGCCCGCCCGCCTCCTCGGCCAGCGGGGCCAGCAGCAACAGCGAGTGCTCCGGCCGGCTGAGGTTGAATACGATGTGCCGGCTGAGCCGCAGCCGGGGGTCGTTGATGTCGAACCGCCAGAACGAGATGCCCCGCTCGTCGGAAAGCGCCCGCGGCAGGACCATCGAACCCTGATGGCAGGAGGCGCAGCGGCGGTCGATCACCTCGGCGCCGGCCTGGGTGGTGGGCCAGTTGTAGTCGGTGTTGACCTTCCGGTTCTCCAGGTAACCGCCGATGGACCCGCTGCCCAACGCGCCGTAGGTGCCGGGGTAGGGCGCCCCGACTTCGATCCACAGCCGCAGCATCGTCTTCTCCTCCTCGGTGGCCTTCACGTCGTGGTGCGAGCCGTCGAGCATCTGGAGAATCCGGCTGGCCGAGGAGCCGACCGACCGCGGCGGCAGGTTGCCCACGGCCCGGTTGCGGTTGTCGGAGAAGAGCTGGTGGACGGTCATGCTGAAGTAGGCGTGCGAGAACATCGGCCCGCGGTCGCCGGTCAGCAGGATACCGCCCTCGTAGGGCCCGCCGCGTTCGGTGGGCTCGGGTCCGTGGCAGTCGGCGCACCGCCGGTCGAGGATCGGCTGCACGTCGCGGGGGAAGTCGAACACGTCGGGGTAGCCGGCGATCGGTTCGATGCGGCTGGGGCGGCGCGTCAGCGCGGAGGCGAGGTCGGGCGGCAGGGTCGTTTGCGAGCGGTTCTCGTGGCAGCCGACGCACCCGACCACCTCGCCCGGCTGCACCGTCAAGAAACTGTGCATCCGCTTCACCGCCATGTCGTTCTCGTCGAGCGCCACGAAGAACAGCGAGCGCAGGGCCGGCAGCTCCATATAGGCCGAGCCGTCGGGTTCGACCGGCACGGTGCCCAGCACCCGCTCCAGCGTGAACGAGCCGCCGTAGGTGATCGGGTCCATGCCGCCGGTGAAGTTGATCGGCTTCGGCAGCGATTCGATGACCAGCAGGCTCTGGATGTCGCCCCGCTCGACGCCCTCCATGTTGCGCCCCTCGTACACGTCCATCAGCAGCGCCGCGCCGGTTTCGAACCGCGGGTCGGTGCGGTCAGGGATCACGGCCTCGCGCGGGCGGCGGATCAACGGCCGCGGCTCGTAGCACTGCAAACCGGCCGACGCCTCGTCGGGGCGCACGCGGAAGATCTCCATCGCCTGCCCCTCGCCGTTGAGCAGCACGATACGCGGGCCCTGCGCCGCCATGAACGCCTCCTCGGAAAACGCCCAGGGATCGCGGTAGTTGCCCTCGCGGGTGACGGCCCGGGCGGAGCCGCGGTAGTCGGGTCCCCGGCGCGGATCGACCACGGTCACCACGCCGTCGTGATCGCGCCGCCCGTGGCCCGGCGAGAACGTGGCCACCACCTTGCGGCTGTCGGGGATCGGCTTCGCGCCGAGCATGACGACGCCCGGGTGCATGTTGCCGTAGAAGACCATCTGGCCCGTGCCGTCCGGGTTGGCCGTCCACAGGTGATGGTAATCGACCTGCGAGCGGTCGATGTACTCCCATCGCTGGTACAGGATGCGCCCGTCGGGCAGGGTCCAAGGGGTATTGTCGTGCTCGACGTTGGCCGAGATCGGGTGGATGCCGCTGCCGTCGGCCTCGCACCGGTACAGCACGCCCACCTGCGTCAGCCAGCACTGCACCCAGCGATAGCAGCGGCTGGAAACGAACACGATCCGGCCGTCGGGCAGGTAGCAGGGCTCGATGTCGTCGTAGGGGCCGTCGGTCAACTGGCGGAGGTTGTTCCCGTCGACGTCGATCTCGTACAGGTGGAAGTAGGGGCTGTCGCCCTTGCGATAGGAGAAAAGGATTTTTTCGGCGTCGTAATGAACCACGGGGTCGCGGACCGCGCCCTGGGGATCGTCGAGCAGCACGGTCACTTCGCCCGTGTCGAGCTTCATGCTGCATAGCTTTCCGCCGGGCTCGTAGGCGAGCCGGTTTTCGTCCTCGGCGAAGTAGCCGAAATTGGCGTACCAGTGGCCGTCCCTGCCCGGCTTGCGCATCGCGAACACGATTTCCTCGACTCCCTGCTCGCGCACCAGGTCGAGCACGGGGCGCACGGCCCCGGCCTCGGCCTCGCGGAGGCGGCGCCGCACGTCGGCCAGCGCCGCCGCCGCTTCGCCCTCAAACTCGATTTCCCAAATGGAGAACAAGCCGAAGGGCCCCGGCTTCCGGCACAGGATGCGCAGATAGCGGCCCCGGGCATTCAGGGCGCCGGTCGCCTCGCGGCCGCCCTTCCCTTCACGCTGCTGGTACACGGTTTGCCACCGGCGGCCGTCGTCGGACACCTCGACGTCGTATTCCGCCGCGTAGGCCCGCTCCCAGTGGATGACCAGCCGCTCGAACGACACCGGGCGGCCGAAGTCGACTTGGAGCCATTCGGGCCGGTCTTCAAATTGGGTGCTGGCCCAGCGCGACTGCATGTTGCCGTCGACCGCCAGCGCCGGCGCGTAATCGCCGGGATGGACCGACGACGCGGCGACCTGCGGATCGGCCGCTTCGGCTGCCGGGGCCGGCCATGCGCCGGCCATTCCCAGCCACGCGGCCATGAGAGCTACGATGGGACTCAGGCGTGAGATCATGCCTTTCTCCTTCTTCGGGGTTCGGTTCGCATGGGTGGGCAGTTCCGTTCGAGCTAAGCATTACTCGCCCGGTGGTGATTGCGACTCGGAAGGTCGTGATTGACGGCTCGCACGCTGGTGATTCACGACGTCGACGACAAGGAAGTGCCGGTCGCCCGCGGCCGCGAACTCGCCGACACATGGTCCGACGCCGAGCTGCGCACCACCGAAGGCCTCGGTC
>SKJM01000632.1 GCA_007122045.1 Planctomycetales bacterium
GCCCCGACCCCGGTCGCCGACGTGCCGGAAATCGTCACCGACGCTGCGCCGACCGCGAAGGCAGTCGCGCGATCTCAACCTGCCCGCGGCGGAAAAGCGAAGGAACCGGCCTCCCCGACCCCGGTCGCCGACGTGCCGGAAATCGTCACCGACGCGCGGCAGGACTCGGGCGCCGCCGCGCGCCCTTCACCCGGCCGCGCCGCAAAGGCGAAGGAGCCGGCCTCCCCGCCACCGGTCGACGAACTGCCGGAAATCGTCACCGACGCTGCGCCGACCGCGAAGGCAGTCGCGCGATCTCAACCCGCCCGTGGCGGAAAAGCGAAGGAACCGACTGCTCCGACCCCGGTCGCCGACGTGCCGGAGATCGTTGCCGACGCTGCGCCTACCGCGAAGGCAGTCGCGCGATCTCAACCCGCCCGTGGCGGAAAAGCGAAGGAACCGACTGCTCCGACCCCGGTCGCCGACGTGCCGGAGATCGTTGCCGGCACCCAGTCGACCTCGGGCACGGCTTCCCGACCGGCGTCGGCCTCGGTAACCGGCACCAGCGCCCGTCCCTCCGCCGGCCATGCCCGAAAGACGGCTGGACGCAAGCGGTCGCAAACCGAAGTGGCGGCTTGGTGCATTGGTGGCAGCCTGGTGGTAGCGCTGGGGCTGGCGCTGATCCTGCTCATGTCGGGCGGCTCGGAACTGCAGGGGGAGCGCCGATCGCAGCAGCGTTCGGGCACCCGGCGACGGGCACCCCGTCAACCAGCCCCGCAGAGGCCATCGACAACCCGGCTGCGGCCTTCACCGTCCCAACGCCCCCGCGGCCCCGCAACCCTGGCCGATCTGCTGGAGCAGGCCGAGGCCGAGGCGGCCGAGGCGTCCGGCAAACAACCGTCGTTGCCGCCGGAGCTACCGCCTTCCGCTCCGGCCGAACAGGAAGCGCCACCCTCCGCGCCGGCGGCATCGCCATCGGCCGAAGCACCCGTCCCCGACGCCGACTCGGTTGCCGAGGCCATCGATCGGGTGCGCGATCTGCTGCAAAATGAGTTTGCCGGGGCCGACAGCGCGGAGAAGCGGGCCAAACTCAGCCGGCGACTCCTCGAACTGGGCGAGGAAACCGCTGACGACCCCGTGCGCCGCTACGCCTGTTTCTCACTGGCCCGCGAGCAGGCCGTCCGCGTGGGCGATCCGCAGCTTATCGAGGACGTCGTCCGGCGGACGGGACGGCACTATCAGATCGATGCCCTCGCTTTGCAGGCCGAGATGATGGCCGCCGCCTGGCGTTCCGACTACGCCGTTGCCCATCGTCCCGCCCTCTTCAAACGATCCCGGGAGTTGCTCGACGCGGCGCTCCGTGCCGAGAACCACGCTGCCGCCGCGCAGGCCATCCGCGTGGTCCTGGCCGGCGCCCGGGCAGCACGCGACCATCGTCTCATCGGCGAACTGGAAGACCTGCAACGGCAGATTCGCGCCTCGGCGCCGGGGGAAGATCGTTGACCCCGCCGGGATGCGCGAGATTGACGTTGGCGGTTCGTGGCGGGTAGAATCCCTCGCTATATGCAACCTTTGAACCCACCACGCCGCCGCACGCCTCTAACGCACGCAGGCCCGCTGCTTGGCCTTGTCGCGGCCGTTCTCGTTCTGGCGGGCTGTCCTTCCCCGGAACCCGAGACGCCGGAGCCCGCGGCGCCGCTTGCCGGAACCGAGTTGCGGCTGACGATCGTCGACGATCCGGCCATGGCCACCTCGGCGGAACGTTTGCGGGGCGAGTGGAGCGCCCAAACCGGCGGCCGCTTTTCCGTTTCCGAGGCCACGGCCGAGGAGGTGCTTGCCGCGGCGTCGCTTCCCGGCGATGCGGCCGTTGTCCCCTCGGCGCTGCTGGGCCCGCTGGCCCAGCGCGACCAAATCGCCCCGATTCCGCCGCGTACGCCATCGCCCGATCCGTTCACCGCGCAGCCGCCCGCACGGCCGGCCGTGTTCGAGGCCCTGCGGCGCGGCGAGACCGTGTGGGGAACCACGGTGAAGGGCATTCCCTTCGGATCGCCCGTGCTGGTGTGCTACTACCGGGCCGACCTGCTCGAACAGCTCGACCGCCGGCCGCCGCGCACCTGGGAGGAATATCGTGCCCTCGCCCGCCTATTGGCCGACGCGAACCCCAATGCGGAGCCCTGGCACGGGACGGTGGAGCCGCTGGGGCCGGGTTGGGCCGGGCTCGTGCTGCTCGCCCGCGCCGCGCCCTACGCCAAGCATCGCGCCAACTATTCGGTCTGGTTCGACATAAGGACCATGGAGCCGCTCATCGCCGGCCCTCCCTTCGTCCGCGCGTTGGAGGAACTGGTCGAAGCGGCGGCGTTCGGGCCGCGCGAGTCGCTGCAACTCGGTCCGGACGAAGTGCGCCGGGCGTTTTGGTCGGGCCGCGCCGGCATGGCGCTCAGTTGGCCCACTGCCGCGGCCGCCGATCTGCCCCCGGACGCCGCCTTCCGCGCCGGCTTCGCCGAGTTGCCCGGCTCCGGCGAAGTGTATAACGTCAGCCGCAACCGGTGGGACGCGCGGGCGGAGGACGAGTGCCCGCGGGTACCGCTGTTAGCCGTTGCGGGCCGGCTGGGTGTGGTGAGCCGCGAGGCGGCGCACGCGGGCGCGGCGCAGGAGCTGCTCGCCTGGCTTTCCGGTCCCGAGTGGAGTACGGCGGTCAGCGCCGGCAGCCCGGCAACCACGCTGTTTCGCCGGGACCACCTCGCGGTACCCCGCGCATGGGTGGAGCCGCCCGCCCGCGCGGACGCGGCAGCCCAGTACGCCGCGGCGACCGCGGCCGCGCTGGAGCGCCGTCAATGGGTTGCCGCCCTGCGCATTCCCGGCCGGGAAGCGTACCTGGCCGCTTTGGACCAGGCGGTCCACGCAGCGGTTCGCGGCGAAACCACCCCACAGGAGGCCCTCAACGGGGCCGCCGAAAGCTGGCGCGCCACCACCGACGAACTGGGCGTCGGCACCCAGAGGACCGCCTACCGCCGCAGTCTCGGCCTGGCGGACTAAACCCCCGGCGGCAACCTCCCGTACGACAGGCTTTCCAGCCTGTCTCTTCCATAGACAGGCTGGAAAGCCTGTCCTACGGCTGTTTTACCCACAGACAGGCTGGAAAGCCTGTCCTACGGCTGTTTTTTCCATAGACAGGCTGGAAAGCCTGTCCTACGGCTGTTTTGCCCATAGACAGGCTGGAAAGCCTGTCCTACGGCTGTTTTGCCCA
>SKJM01000125.1 GCA_007122045.1 Planctomycetales bacterium
CCAGCGGCGGCGGCTCGGCGGGCACCTGTAACCGTTCCAGCAGCCGGCGTTGGCGGGCGGTCACTTCGGCGTCGATC
This sequence comes from Planctomycetales bacterium, assembly GCA_007122045.1. Lineage (GTDB taxonomy): Bacteria > Planctomycetota > Planctomycetia > Pirellulales > Thermoguttaceae > PWXP01. Next base: position 78 of record SKJM01000125.1, read on the forward strand.
CGGCCCAGCCGCTCGGCCAGCCGCGAGGCGCACAACATGCCCATCGCCACCGCCTCGCCGTGCAGCACCTCGCCGTAGCCGCTCAGCGCCTCGAAGGCGTGGGCGAACGTGTGCCCGTAGTTCAGCACGGCCCGCACGCCGGCCGTCTCGAACTCGTCCTGCTCGACCACGTCGGCCTTCAGGCGGCAGCATCGGGCGATGACGCGCACGAGCACCTCGGGATCGTGCCGGTTCAGGGCGTCGGCGCAGGCTTCCAGTTCGTCGAAGAAGCCGGCATCGAGAATGACGCCGTACTTGACCACCTCGGCCAGGCCGGCGCGGTACTCGCGGTCGGGCAGCGTGTCGAGCGTGGCCGTGTCGATGAGCACGCCGGCGGGCTGCTTGAAGGCGCCGACCATGTTCTTCGCTTCCGGCAGGTTGATGCCCACCTTGCCACCGACCGAGCTGTCGACCTGGGCCAGCAGCGTGGTGGGCACCTGGAAGAACCGCACGCCGCGGGCGAAGGTGGCGGCGATGAAGCCGGCCAGATCGCCCACCACGCCGCCGCCGGCGGCCACGACCACGCTCTTGCGGTCGGCGCCCACCTCCAGCAGCCCGCTCCACAGGCCGGCCGCCAGGTCGACCGACTTGCTGCCCTCGCCGGGCTCGACGACGATCATGTCGACCTCGATGCCGGCCTCGGCCAGGCCGGCGGCGACCGCCTCGGCATGGGGGCTGCGCACGTTGTCGTCGGTGATGAGCACGGCGTGCGAGGTCTTGCCCAAGCCGGCCAGGAACTCCCCGGCCGACTCGAGGTTGCCCGTCCCGATGCGGATGTCGTAGCTTCGTTCGGCCAAGCCGACGTGGATGATTTGCGGCGTAACGGTCACGCGGTGTTTTCCTCCGGTGCGGATTCGACGAGTTCCTTGACCACGGCGGGGCTCTTCGCCCACGTCGCCTGGTAGGTCTCCTCCAGGGGAGCGGGTACGTACGTATCGGGGTCGAGGAAGATGGGCAGTGACGGCAGCGGGTCGCCCACGGCCACCGGCTCGACGTAGGCCGTGTGCGGCGGGCCCGCGCAGTAGGCGGCGACGGTCAGCGGCTTGCCGGCCGGCAACTCGAACGGCTCCTCACGGATTTCGTCCCAAACGGCCTTGTGGATGCCCTGCGGATCGCGGGGCGACGGCGGGAACAGGTCGACCATCAGCAAGTTGATCCCCCGGCGCAGCAGTTCCTCGGCCTTCGCCACGAACGAGCGGAGGGCGGTGCGGCTGTCTTTGTTGCCCGGCGAGAGGATTTCGACGGCCGCCACCACCTGGCCGAGCCGGTGCTTGATGACAATATGGTTGGCCTTGCGGGCGTAAAGGTCGGGTTCCGCCGTGGTAATGAACCGCGCCCGGGGCGCCGCTTCGGCCACGGCAATTCCGCCGCCCCGGCCGGGCGCGGCCGGCGTCTCGGGCGCCGGGTGGCGCGCGAGGGTGACCACGTCGGGCGTCGGTCCGGCCACGATCTGCTCGGCCAACGCGAAGTACTCCGGCGGCAGCACCCCCCCGTTCAGGGCGTTGCGAAGCTCGATAGTCCATGCCTGGTGGAAGTCGTGAAACAACCCGGCGTCCACGCGGCTCCAGTCGTGAATGGGCATCAGGGCGCTCCAATCGGGAAATCAAGCGAGTGGCCGAAACGACGTTTACCACAACGTAGGATGGACATTCCTGTCCGTCAGCCCAACGTAGGATGCACATTCCTGTCCGTCAAGGCACCGTAGGATGGACATTCCTGTCCGTCAGCCCAACGTAGGATGGACATGGCTTTCCGACGGACAGGAATGTCCATCCTACCGGCAAACTCTGCCCGGCCGCTCACCTTACAACCCCGTGATTATCGCACCAAGTGCCGTCGCCTGCCACCCCGGGCCTTTGCGGCTCCGGTTTGCCTTGATCTGCAATCCAGACGTAAGCGGCCGCCCAGCAGGCCGCTGGTGAGCCCCAAAACGCGGACACACGGGAAAAGGCTCATGGGGCGTTCGCGGTCGCGGGCCGTCTTGACACCGGGAAGTCCGCCCGGGGGGGCCCCCACATGCACCAAAACGGGCGTTCTCACCTTTCTTGGGCCGCGGCCGTCTTCCCCTTGCAAGCTGTAGGCGACGGTGTATAAGAGAGCACAGACATCCCCCATCCTTCCCCTTGGAGAACCACCCATGCCGCCGATCGTTTCGCGTGCTGGGGTCACCCCGCCGCCGGGGACTGCACAACACGGCAAGGCATGGTACAATGAAATGAAAGGATCGACGAGGAGGCATTTCATGACTGTAACCATCGATGTCGAACTGCCCGGCGAATTGGATCGATTCCGGCTGCCCAAGGCGGTTGCGGCTCGCTTACACACGTTGCTTGACCGTCAGGATGCGGGCCAAGTGCTCACCACTTCCGAACGGGAGGAGGCGGAGGGGCTGGTGAACCTGGCGGAACTGCTGACTCTGCTTCGGCTGCGCGCCGAGCGGCCGGCCCAATGACCGACGTTTCCCCGAGGCTGCACGAGGAGGTCGCACGCCGCGCCGGCAATCGGTGCGAGTACTGCCGCCTGTCCCAGGCTGGTCAGGAGGCGACACGATAACGCCAACGCTGAACGAGACATTCCACGCGAGCAGGCGGGAACACTTTAGATCAAGGCCACCTCCAACACGCCCGCTGCATGAACGCAAACATTCTCCGCAGAATCCTCGGGGACCAGCTTCGCCGAGAAAGCTCCCTAACTCGCATCGGTGTCGGCGGCAGGGTGGGCATGCCCGCCCTTTCCGGGCGAGAAAAGGTGACAGCCACCAAGTATGGGTAATGTGCGATAATTGGAGCGACTAGTCTTGCGTTCTTGGGCGGCCGCGGGGGCGAAGGGTCGATTCCAGACCCAGTCTCATGGAGATGCTGTTTCCATCGCTTCACGTGGGTGTTGGTCAACTGTTGCATGAAGGCCGGAAGGTCGCCATCGTTTTCCGGCCACAGGACGAAATGCCGTGGTTCGAGAGCAGGCAGTACGGAACCAGCCGCATGGGCCGAGTTCGGAGCGTCTCCTCAAGGACCCTCCCGAAAGTCCAAAAGTCGCCCTCCTTATCGAAAACCGTCGTTCGGCCGACGGCCCGATTCAGCACGTGGAACACCATTCCTCCCGGC
>SKJM01000677.1 GCA_007122045.1 Planctomycetales bacterium
AGGCCGACAAGCTGGACGACTTGCAGGCGATGATCGACCGCGGGAAGATTCAGCAAATCATCACGGGCGGCTCGCTGTCGGTGGCGCTGAAGAAGGCGGCCGAGGAACTCGACGGCCGCGAATTCCACCTGGGCGAGTCGGAAAACCCGGCGAACCAGGACAAGCCGTTCTACATCGCGCCCGAGCGCATCGAGCAGGCCAAACGCATGGTGGCCGAGAGCCGCCGGAAGGGCATCGAGTTCGTCATGCCGGTCGACTTCGTGCTGCAAGACGGCCGAGTTTCCGAGCAGATTGGGCCGGGCAACCAGCAGTTCGACGTCGGGCCCGCCTCGTCGGCCCGCTACGCCGAAGCGGTCGGCCAGTTCATTGAACAGCACCGGGCCGACGCGGCCGAGACCGTCGTGTTCCACAACGGCGTGTTCGGCAAGTTCGAGGACGAGCGGTTCGAGGAGGGCACCCGGAACTTCGTCGGGCAACTCAAACGCATGCACGACGCGGGCATCAAGGTGTACGTGGGCGGCGGCGAGGGGGGCAAGGCCGTCGAGAAGTACGGCAGCCCCGACGACGTCACCTACGTGTTCACCGCCGGCGGCACCGTGCTGAACGCCCTGGGCAGCGAGCCCGTGCCCTACCTGGTGGCCCTGGCCGCCGCCGCCGAGCGGATGGAGCAGCCGGCGGGGCACCCGTAGTCTATCCGCCGAACGAAAGAGGCAACCAGCGATGCGAACGAACCACTACGTGCCATCGGTTTTCGCCCTGATAACGGCGTTGGCGTGCCTGGCGGCAACGTCGGCCGGTTTGATCAACCCGGCCGCGCATGGGGCGGCTTCCGAAGAGGGCGTTGAGCGCCACCCGATCATCGCTGCGGAAAAGGACGACGGCTACCGCGGCATCTGGTTCACGCTCGGGCAGTTCCGCGAACACGGCGACAAGTATTCCGGCGGACTGGGCACCTACACGGCCAACCACGTGCCCATCGCCATCTACTCGCCCGAGGCCGAGAAGACCTTTTTCGTGTACGGGGCCGGCCGCGGCGGCAAGCGGTACCTGTTGTGCATGGCTTCGTACTACGATCATCGCAAGGGCGTGGTGCCGCGGCCCACGATCGTGCACGATAAGCAGGGCATCGACGACCCGCACGACAACCCCAGCATCGCCATCGACGAGCACGGGCACATTTGGGTGTTCATCAGCGGGCGGGGGCGGAGCCGGCCGGGGTTCGTCTACCGCAGCACGGAGCCGTACAGCACCGACGCCTTCGAACGCACGTACCAGGGTGAGTTCACCTACCCGCAACCGTGGTGGGTCGAGGGGAAGGGCTTCCTGCACCTGAACACCAAGTACACGCGCGGGCGGGAGTTGTACTTCGAACGGAGCGAGGACGGCCGCACCTGGAGCGAGCCGGTCAAGCTGGCCGGCATGAGGGGCCACTACCAGGTGAGCAACCAGTTCGGCGAGCGGATCATCACCAGCTTCATGATGCACCCCGGCGGGAATGTCGACCGGCGGACGAACCTCTACTACGCCGAAACGCGCGACATGGGCCGCACCTGGCACACGGCCGGCGGCAAGCCGCTGGAACTGCCGCTGGAGGACCCGCTCGGGCCCGCCCTGGTGCGGCACTACGAGGCCGAGGGGCGGCTGGTGTACATCAACGACGCGCAGCTCGACGCCGACGGCCACCCGGTGATCTTGTACGTGACCTCGGCGCGGTACGAGCCGGGCCCGCCGGGCGAGCCCCGCTACCAGACCGTTGCCCGCTGGGACGGCCGCCAATGGCACTTCAGCGAGGTGACCCGAACGACGCACAACTACGACGTCGGCTCGATTTACATCGAGGGCGACACGTGGCGGGTGTTCGCCCCCGCCGAGCCGGGACCGCAGCGGTGGGGCACCGGCGGCGAGGTGGCCATCTGGCGGAGCACCGACCGCGGCGAAACGTGGACGAAGCAGCGCGACGTCACCCGGGGCAGCGAGCGGAATCACTCCTACGTGCGCCGGCCGGTGAATGCCCATGCCGACTTCTACGCCTTCTGGGCCGACGGCAACGCCGACGAACTGTCGCCCTCGTACCTGTACTTCACGAATCGGGACGGATCGGAGGTGTGGCGCCTGCCGTACGACCTGGAGGGCGACTTCGCCCGCCCCGAGCCGGTCAAGCGGTAGGCGGGCCGGGCGCCGCGGTTTCACGCGAGCGCTCTGCCCGACGGGAATGGCCCAGAGGCGGTCACCCAGCTTCACGGCTTGCCGGAAAGCACCACACCCGGCAAGTGCCACACGGCCCGCTCCGGCCGCGGCGCCAGCTCGCGTGGGGGGGCGGTTGTCATAACCAGTCACGGCATCGTGTCATTTTGCCACTATTGCAGGTGGCGATCCGACACAGCCCCAATGGCCTGGACCTCCATCGCTCCCTCCCTTCGCGAGTGGCCTGAATTCGCGGGGAACTCTGCGATCCTGCTACGTCTTGGCCTTCTGAATCTTCGCCCAGGGGTCTTTCAGTGTGACCGTGCGATTGAACACGAGCCGGCCGGGCTTCGAGTCGGGATCGACGCAGAAATAGCCCAACCGCTCGAACTGGCAGCGGTACTCCGGGCCCTTGTCGGCAAGGCTCGGCTCCACCTGGCAGCAGTCGAGCACCTCGAGCGACGCGGGGTTGAGGTTCGCGGTGAAATCGAGGCCTTCGGGTACGTCGTCGGGGTCGGGCCGGGTGAACAGGTGGTCATACAAACGGACCTCGGCCGGAACCGCGTGCTGCGCCGAAACCCAGTGCAGCGTGGCTTTCACCTTCCGCCCGTCGGGCGCATCGCCCCCCCGCGTGGCGGGGTCGTAGGTGCACCGCAACTCGGTCACCTCGCCGGTGGCCGGGTCCTTCACCACCTCCTCGCACCGGATGAAGTACGCATACCGCAGGCGGACCTCGCGGCCGGGCGCCAGCCGGAAGAACTTCTTCGGCGGGGCCTCCATGAAATCGTCCCGCTCGATGTAAAGCACCTTTGAGAACGGCACCTTGCGCGTGCCGGCCGCCGGATCTTCCGGGTTGTTGACCGCGTCGAGCTGTTCCACCTGGCCCTCGGGATAGTTGGTCAGGGTCACCTTCAGGGGGCGCAGTACGGCCATCACCCGTGGCGCCACGCGGTTAAGGTGCTCGCGAACGCAGTGCTCGAGGAGCTGCACGTCGATAGTGCTTTCGGTCTTGGCCACGCCGATGCGCGCGCAGAAA
>SKJM01000304.1 GCA_007122045.1 Planctomycetales bacterium
CGGCCGTTTTTGCTGCGTGTTGCGCATGGCGAAAGAGACCCACTGGAAACGACAAAACGACATCATAGGGGAAATCCTTGAACTGGGGGGAAATGAAAACGTTCAGCGTTCATCGAGGATGGTGTAAATAGGTGGAAACGGGCAGGGTTTCAGTGCGGCTGGGGCTCTCCAGGTGGAGGCGGTCGCGGCAGTTGGTGGGAGCATGGCATGAAAACGATACTCATTCTCAAATTGTGGGCCAAAAATCGCGCCGTCTCTGGCGGCGTACTATGTGAATCCAGATTATACTGTATCTGTTTAGGGCCGTCAAGCGGCCAGCCACCTGAACGTGAGAATCAGTCTCACAGAACCCGAAAGACCGCCAAACATGGAGAATAGTAAACAAATACTTATACTACTGTAGACTCGGCCGAGGTACAGCGGCGCCTGATCGACGCCATCGACGAGGTATACGGGACCGGCGAAGTATGGACCCCCCCCAGCCGCTCAAGTGGCGGCGCTTCGAGGGAACGTGGTACGTGGAATTTTGATAGACCCTGCGCTTTACTGCAAACCCTCCGTTGTCCCGTGGGTCATTCATTGTCCGGGGGGCGGCTACGGCTCGACTTCCTCGACGTGCACCATGCGCCATGCGGCCTGCTGGTGCTCGAGCGGCAGCCGCTGCATGCCTAGGCGGACGAAAAAGGTCGTCGGGCCCCGCTCCGTGTTGTAGTAGGTGACGGTGAAAAGTTGGCGAACGGCGACGGAATGGGCGTCGCGGCCCGATGCCTCGGTGGTGTGGTAACGCGCCCGCGCCCGGTCGCCCAGCGCCAGCAGCTTGCCGACCACGGGCTGCTCGACGTAGCCTTCGAGTTCCTCGCGCCATGGGTCCCCCTCGCGGTAGAACTCCCACAGCCTGTCGTCGAGCGGCTGCCGGTAGCGCGGCATGAGGGTAAGTTGATGGGCCTTGTGGGGCTGGTCGTCGGCGAGGAAGGCGAACCAGGCGTTGGCAAACCGCCGCGCTTCCCGGTCCATCGCCTGCCAGTAGACCAGTTGATCGGCGGCGGCGGCCGAGGCGAACAGCACCGAAAGGAACAGCCCGGCCAGTGCGGTCTTCCGTCCCGTCAGCGCCGGGGCGAGGACGGCCATGCGGACCAGCGCGATAACCGCCACGACGATTCCCGCCAGGGGGATCAGGCTCAGCCAGACGTTTACCAGGGCCAGCGGGGCGAGCAGGCCGAGGATCATCGCGGCGACGGCCCAGCCGCTGAAGGAACGGTATTCGTCGACCGTGCCGTCGTCGTGGTCGGTCAGGTGAGGCGAGTCGCGTAGAATGGACATGGCGTTATCATTGGGAGGGCAAGTGCTACGGCCGGACGCGGATCACCCCGGTGTCTTCCACGTGCGACTGGAGCCGCGCCCGGCGCGTGGCGTATTTGGGCAGCAATTCGCCGGTGCGGTCGAACACGGCTAGGTCCTCCTCACCGGGCCGATTTTCCTGTTGCGAGGCATAGGCGTCGGCGGCCACCTCGCGTTCGGACAAGCGGCGGGAGAACTGCCCCCGGGAAACCCGCTGCATGAACCCCAGCCAGTACAGTTCGGCGCCGCTTCGGGCCACCCGCTCCTCGGGCACAAAGGCGCCGCCGAGGAACTCGCGCCCCAGCGGAGCGACGTGCAACGAGAACGCCGTGAAGGAAACCATAACCCAACCGATCCATGCCGAGCACAGCACGCTGCCGATCTGGTCGGCCAGTTTCAGGAAGCGCACCTTCACGCGGGAGATCGTGTCGGTGGCCGCCCGGAAGATGACCGAGAACACGGCGAACAACCCCCACAGGGCCAGGAAATCCCACAGGTAGCTGTACGTAGGTTCCATGCCCTCGAGCCAGCCGGCAACCGGCTCGAAGTAGTTGGTGGCCAGCAGGGCCGCCGTGACGACGTTGATCAGGCGGATGGCGTTGCCCCACAGCCCGTCCTGATACAACAGGGCCAGGCACGTGGCGAAAACGACCAGGAATAGTCCGAACAGCATGGGTTGATCCCTATTGTCTATTGTTTGAGCACTCTCATCAGTTCCGGCAGCGACGTGACGCCCTTGGCCACCAGCAGCAGCCCCTCCTCCTGGAGCGAGCGCGAGCCGTCCTTCCGCGCGGCCTGGCGCAGGGCATCGGGCTTCGCCCGCGCGGCCAGGGCCCGGCGGACCGCGTCGCCGACCACCAGGAGTTCGAACACGGCGGTCCGGCCCACGTAGCCGATGCCGCCGCACGTTCTGCACACCTCCTCGGGTTGCTGCGGGGGGCGATAAAAGGCCTGGATGCGGCCCTCGGGAAGCCCAAGCTGCTTGAGCACTTCGGGCGTGGGGGCATAGGCCTCCTTGCAATCCTCGCAAAGCTTCCGGATCAACCGCTGCCCCAACGCCGCCGTGGCCACCTTGGCGAACTCCTGCGGCTTCGGCCCGAGCGCCAGCACCCGCACCAGCGCCTCGGCCGCATCCTTCGCGCGCATCGTGCTGATGACGATCCGGTTCTCATCGAGGATTTCGCGGCACAGCATGTCGACCGTCGCCCCGTCGGGCAGATCGCGGAAGACAATCACGTTCGGGTCGGTGCGGAACAGGCGGACCAGCACGTCGGCCGGCGAGGGCCCTTCCGCCTCGCTGTACACGGTGACCGGAATATTCTCGATCTCCTCGTACCGCTTCGACGCCTCCTCGACCGCGACGAACTCGCGCGTGAACCGGTCGGTGGCGTGCAGGGCCACGTTCACCGTACTGCGCAGCCCGGCGCCGGGCAGGGCCGAGAAGACCACGAACCCCCGCTCGGCATTGAGCAGTTCCTTCAGTTGCTCCTGCATCTTCGGCCGCATGCCCAGGTCGTCGAGCGTGGTGAAGCGGACCTTGGGGTCCTCGAACTGCAAGACGACCCGTTCGCCCGTCTTCGTGCCCTGCGAGGCGAACGTCCCCTCGTAGTGGATCGACTGGTGCTCGGCGCCGAAGGTTCCCTCCTGGCGACCCTGGCGGTCCTGGGCGTTGAGCCCGCAGAGGATTTTCAGCGCCTCCAGCGCGGGGTCGGCTTTTTCGCGTTCCTCCGGTTCGCGCTGATGCCATACGCCGTCAATCAGGTGCCGCACGCCCGTGGCCTGCTGCGTGTAGTCCAAGAGGATCGACGCGGCGCGCGCCTGTAAGCCGTCGGCGATGATTTGCCGGGCGACCTTCAGCCCCGGCGCCTGCCGGGCCGCGAG
>SKJM01000518.1 GCA_007122045.1 Planctomycetales bacterium
CCCACCAGGAACGCCGCGCCGGCCTCGCTTGGCTGTTCCTCCTGCTGGCCCTGGCCATGCTGGCCGGGCACTTGGTCGTCGTGGCAAAGAGCTTTCCGAGAGGCGGGGCATGACGGGTGGTGTCGGTACAGGTGGAACAGGAGGGAACAGAGGAAACAGAGGTTGGGTTGGGAGTTGCTTTCGGTTAGGAAAGCGGCAGAAACTACGATACCATGCCTGTAGGATGGACATTCTTGTCCGTCTCGTGGGACGACGGACAGGAATGTCCATCCTGCAGGTAAAATCCCAGATTGTCGCTCGCTTTATGGCGAGTTGGCGCCTGGGAGGATTAGCCGCGAAACACCATCGGTCAGCTTGAGGACGTGGAAGTTGATGATCAGGCCCAGCGGGATGTCGAGCAGTTTCATGTAGCTGAGCAGTTGTGCTTTATGAATGGGATGAACCGTTTCAACCGCCTTGACCTCAACCAGCAGGCACGCATCGACGAACAAGTCGAAGCGAAGTTCTTCTCGCCGCTGAAACTGCTTATACCGAATCACCACGTGCTCCTGCTTCCGGACGGTATGCCCGCGCAGCTCGAGTTCCATCCTGAGGCACCACTCGTAGATCGATTCAAGCAATCCAGGTCCTTTATCCTTGTGGACCTCGATTGCCGCGCCGATCACATCGCCGGTCAATTCGGAAGCTTGTGAGAATAAACGATGCATTCTACACCACCCCTTTCACATGGAGGACACGAACGGAAACCAACACAACCTCCCCTTTGTTATCTCCGTTCCCTCCTGTTCCTTCAATACCCCATAAGGCACCACCATGACCCTCGCTGATCCATTCTGGCTTGTGCTGGCCATCCCGCTGGCCATGGTGCTGTGGTGGTGGCCGCCGCCGTTGCGGCTGCTGGTCGGATTGCGATGGACCGCGACGGCCCTGCTGCTTTTGGCGCTGTGTGGGCTGGGCGTGTGGCTGCCGGTCCGCTCGGGTACGGTCGTGCTGGTGATGGACCGCAGCCTGTCGATGCCGCCGGGCAGCGAGGCGGCACAGCGGGAAGCGGCGGGAATCGTACATTCCGCCATGCGGGCGGGCGATCAGGTGGCCGTCGTCGCGTTCGGCGAAACGGTCGCGGTCCAGCAGGCGCCGCAGGCGGGCAGGTTTGCCGGCTTCTCGACCGACGTGGGCGGCGAGGCCTCGAACCTGGCCGACGGCGTCGACCTGGCCCTGTCGCTGGTCGGACGGGACCGGCCCGGCCGCATCCTCGTACTGTCCGACGGCCTGTGGACCGGCCGCGACCCCGCCTCCTCGGCCGCCCGCGCGGCCGCCGCCGGCGTGGCCGTCGATTACCGCGCCATGCAGCGCAGCGCGGCCGGCGACCTGGCCATCGAACGCCTCGAAGGGCCCGAGTCGGTGGCGCCGGGCCAGTCGTTCATGCTCACCGCCTGGCTCCAATCGCCCCGGGCCCAGCCGGTGGCGTACGAACTGCTGCGCGGCGAGCAAGTCGTTGCCCGGGGCTCCCAAGACGTGCCCGCGGGCCTCAGCCGGGTGATCTTCCGCGATACGGCCGACTGGCAGGGGACCGGCGAATACCTGCTGCGGGTCCAGGGTGAGGGTCCCGATCCCGTGCCGGAGAACAACCGCGCCCGGCTGCTGGTGGGCGTGCGCGGCGCGCGGCCCATCCTGTGCGTCAGCCCCGGCGGCAACTCCGGCCTCGCCGCGCTGCTGCGCGCCGGCGGGCTCGACATCCACCCCATCGCCGCCGGGCAGTGCAACTGGACCCTGGAGGAACTGGCCGGCTACTCGGCCGTCATTCTGGAAAACACGCCGGCCAACCTCGTGGGGCAAACGGGCATGCAGAACCTGGCCGCCTGGGTGTCGGAAGCCGGGGGAGGGCTGATGAAGACCGGCGGCCGCGACGCCTTCGGCCCCGGCGGATACCACAAGAGCCCCCTGGAACCCGTCATGCCCGTCACCATGGAACTGCGGCGCGAGCACCGGAAGCTGTCGCTGGCCATCGTGGTGGTGCTCGACCGCAGTGGCAGCATGGCCATGACCGTGCCCGGCGGCCGCTCCAAAATGGACCTGGCCAACCTGGCCACGGCCGAGGTGGTCGAGATGCTCGGCCCGCTCGACCAGTTCGGCTGCCTGGCCGTCGATACGGTTCCGCACGAAATCGTCCCGTTCACCAACGTGGAAGACCGCGGGGCGATCCGCAACAAGGTGCTTCGGATCGACTCGATGGGCGGCGGCATCTACGTGTACGAAGGCCTCAAGGCCGCCGCGCGCATGATCCTGCCCGCAACGGCCGGAACCAAGCACATCATCCTCTTTTCCGACGCCGCCGACAGCGAACAGCCCGGCGGCTACAAGCGGCTGGTGGCCGACTTGAGGAAGGCGGGCGTGACCATCAGCGTGGTCGGGCTGGGCACCGAGCGCGACGTGGACGCCGAGCTGCTCAAAGACATCGGCCGGCGCGGCGGCGGCCAGTGCGTGTTCACCAACGACGCGCAGGAACTGCCCCGCCTGTTCGCCCAGGACGTGTTCCTCGTGGCCCGAAGCGCGTTCCTCGACGAGCCGGTCGGCGTGCGGCCGACGGGCGGGCTGATGACCATCACCCGGCAGCCGTTGGGCGGGTTTCCGGAAATCGGCGGATACAACCTGTGCTACCTTCGACCCGGCTCGAACCCGGCGCTGGTTTCCGAAGACGAATACGGCGCGCCCGTGCTGGCCGCGTGGCAGGCGGGGCTCGGGCGCGTGCTATGCTACATGGGCGAGGCCGACGGCGAGTACACCGGCCCGGTGGCCGGCTGGGACCGCGCCGGCGACTTCTTCACCTCGCTGGCCGGCTGGACCGCCGGGCGGCAGGAGGAGTTGGGCAAGGGCGTGGCCGTTACGCAGGAGGTGGGCGGCGGGGTGTGCCGGGTGGAACTGCACCTCGATCCCGACCGCGAGACGGCGCCGTTTCAGCACCTGCCGGAGTTGAGCGTCCTTTCCGCCCGGCCCGGCGAAGCCGCCTCGGCCCGGCGCGTGCCGATGGCGTGGTCGTCGGCCGACGCGCTGCTGGGCGAAGTCTCCCTGACCGGCGGCGAGACGATCCTGGCCACCGTCGCCGTGCCCGGCCTGGGCGAGGCCGCGCTGGCCCCGGTCTGCCTGCCCTATTCGCCGGAATACCGGCCGGAGCGGCCGGGTCGCGGGCTGGACGCACTCGAGCGGCTC
>SKJM01000468.1 GCA_007122045.1 Planctomycetales bacterium
GGGGGTTCCGAAACCGTTCACAGGGGACTGTCCCAATTTTCGCGGCAGATCGGGGAATATGCCCAATGGGTCAACGGCTCCGGCCGCGAAAATGGGACTGTCCCCTTCGCATGCAGCAGAGAAAACAGCCTGCGCCACCGGCCCGTGAACGCTCATGGGGTTCCGATTTCCGATCCCCGAGGAATCTTGCACACTGTCCGCCCGGCGACGTCCCGGGTTACGGAGACTGAGCATGTTGAGAGATCCACATTTGGTACGGTCCTACTTGGCGCTGCGCAAGTCGATCGGGGTGATCGGCATGGGCCTGCCGTTCGTGCTTGCCCTGGGCGGCTTCTACTTGATGAACATCCCCTTGCAGCCGTCCGTCAGCGCCTACTACCACACCGGAATGCGTGACGTGTTCGTCGGCAGCCTCTGCGCGATTGCCGTGTTCTTGTGGTCATACCGCGGCTACGGGCGCCGGGACAGCATGGCCGGCAACCTGGCCAGTCTGGCCGCGCTGGGCATCGCATTCTTCCCGACCGCCGGCCCGGACGCCGCTCCGCAGCAGCAGATGCTCGGCCGCCTGCACATGGTTTCCACCATGGTGTTCTTCCTGACGCTGGCGTATTTTTCTCTTTTTCTGTTCCGGCTCAGCGACCGGCAGCATCCCAGCCGGCGAAAACTGGCGAGCAACGGCATCTACCGGATATGCGGTTACGTCATTGTCCTTTGCGTTCTTGCGATGGGACTGATCTATTTCGCGCCGGTCCCGTCCGGGATGCGCGGCTACCGACCGATGTTCTGGGTGGAATCCGTCGCGGTGCTCGCATTTGGACTGTCGTGGTTCGTCAAGGGGCAGGCGATGCTCAAGGACGGCGGCCCCCCGCCGGAGTCCGAGCGCGTGCCGCCGCGCATTCCCCGCCGCGACAGCGCGGCCGAGTGACCGGGCATGCGAGCCATGTCGTCCCTTGCTCCGCACCACCATGCCCCTGCACGGAAGCAAGGAGGAAACCATCCGAAATGCCTGTCGCCATGCGCCAACTTGTCGTGATCAAGACCGGGTCGACCATCAAAGCCCTTGCCCAACAGCGGGGCGACGTCGAGCATTGGATTCTCGCCGGCATGGGGCTTACGGCCGACGAGGCGCAGGTAAGCGTGGTCGACGTGAGGTCTGGTGAGCCGCTGCCCCCCTACGAAACGCTGGCCGGGGTAACCATCACCGGCTCGCACGATATGGTGACCGACCGCCTGCCCTGGAGCGAGCGGACCGCCGCCTGGTTGCCGGGGCTCGTCGAACGCGGTATTCCGACGCTGGGCATCTGCTACGGGCATCAACTTCTGGCGCACGCTTTGGGCGGCCGGGTGGCGATGAACCCGCACGGGCGGAGCATCGGCTCGATCGACGTGACGCTTGATCCGGCCGCGGCCGGCGACCCGCTGCTGGCCGGGCTCGCCTCGCCGCTGGCGGCCTACGTGAGCCATACCCAGTCGGTCATCGAGTTGCCGCCGGGAGCGCGGCGGCTGGCCGCCACGCCGCGCGACCCGCATCACGCGTTCGTCGTAGCCGGCTGTGCTTGGGGCGTGCAGTTTCACCCGGAGTTCGACGGTCCCATCGCCGCCGCGCACGTCGACGCCTTCCGCGCCGCCCTGGAAGAAGAAGGCCAGGATCCGGACGCCCTGCTGGCCGCCTGCCCTCCCACGTCGCCCACCGCCGCCGTGCTCGCCCGGTTCCGCGAGTTTGCCTGCGGCACGAAAAAAAGGGACGGTCCTGGGGTGTTCAATTCAGGCGAGTGAGGGCCAATATGTGTGGTCCCATTTCGGTTCTCCATGACGATTTGTCCGGCAACCGATGCGCGCTCTTTGGGAGTGCGGAGGCTTGACGCCGCTTTCATTTTGCGTGAGCTTTGGCGTTTCGAAGGGTGGCTGTTGGAGTGCGAAGAGAGAAAAGGCATAGCCAAAGCGGCGCAGAGCTCCGCTTGCCCCGCCATGGATTTCGACGCTCTGGTTAACCACAAGGTGCTTCGGGCGAAAGCGGTACATGTTGTGGTCTAGCCCTTGCAGCACCACAAAATACGGACTTCGCTTGACGGCCGTTGGGCGACTTCGTATCCAGACAGAATTGGGTCAAAGCAGCAGCCGTGCCGTGCCCTCCGCCCAAAGTAGCGGCCAATCAGGGTGCTTGCCAACAGCTTGCACCTGCTGTATAATCGCAAGAGCGATATTTCTCATAACCGACCCTGTGGTACGCATACCAATCCAGCCGGGAGGACGTAGCGATGGGCGGAAGCAGTCGTACGGGCGTCATCCTGCTGGCGGCAACCCTTCTGGGGCTCGCCGCTCTTGCCGGCCAGGCGTTCACAGGGGACTGTCCCAGTTTTCGCGGCGCAGAAGGTATTCCTACTGCGCGACGGTCGTTCGCCGCGAAAATGGGACTGTCCCCTTCCGTGGTTCTTGTAGCCCACAACCCACGCCGGGGCTCTCGCACCGGCGCCCTCCACAAGGCCGTGCGCGACCAGAACCACGCCGAGGCCCGAAGGCTGGCCGACGCGATGCTCAAGTCGTCCAACCAGGGCGAACGCGTGGCCGCGTCGCTGGCCTACGGCCGCGTGCTGCTGAGCCTCGGCCAGACCGACGCGGCCCGGCAGTACCTGGCCTTCATGGGCAAGCTCAACCTCGAGGCCGACGCCGCCCAACAGATGTACGCCGCGTGGCTGGCCGCACTGGAGGGCAACGCGGCCGAGGCCATCAAAACGCTCGAACAGATGCTCGTCGACCGGGCCGACGGCGCCGCCACCGCCGAGGCGGCCGACGTGCTCGCGCAGCTCTATCTCGCCCGCGGCGACCGCGCCGCCGCCAAAAAGGCGGTTGACTTCGGCCTGGGGTTCCTGAAAACCTCCGCCGGGCGACCGTACCCTGGCCGGGCTCGACCGGCTCAGCACTCCGGCGGCGTTTACCTTCAGAGTCATTGGGGTAGCAACGTCGAATTCCGTGCGCCGCTCGTACAGAGAAGTGAGGAACCAAGGCCAAATTGAGCATGCAAACCAACGCGAACGCCATGCCTAAGAATCACTGAACTCCACATACTCGCAGCATATCCTCCCTCGGAGGACCTCTCAATTGGAGACAAGCCATGAATCGTCGACTTGCACGTACCACGATGTTCTTAACAAAGCCATTGGCACTCGCGCTCGCTGCGCTGCTGGGCACGGCTGGGTTGGCCTACA
>SKJM01000074.1 GCA_007122045.1 Planctomycetales bacterium
CCACCCAAAAAATGGAGCGTGTGGGGTGGGTGGTTGCGGCCGCATGTTGGGGGGGACGGTTGCCCGGCAGAGGCACAGTTCGTCCAGGATCGTCTTGGTTTCTTTGGGGGACACCTTCTGCTGCCAGGCAACCTTTCCTGTGTTCACCAGATTTGGCGCCTGTCAGCTTTGGCGCTCCCGAAACGTTCATAACTCCCGCAGTGCGGCAAGCACCTCGTCGTCGTGCCCGTCCACCTGGACACTCTTCCACACCCTGCGGACCGTTCCGCCGGCGTCGATCAGGAACGTGGAACGCTGGATGCCCATCGACTTCTTGCCGGAGCGGGTCTTTTCTCGCCAAGCCCCGTACGATTCCGCCACCCGGTGGTCCACGTCGGCCAGTAGCGGGAAGTTCAAGCCGTACTTGTCGCGGAATCGGACGTGGCTTTCCACCGTGTCGGCACTGATCCCCAGCACGGCGGCCCCCAGTTCGCCCAATTCCTTCTTGCGGTCGCGGAAGCTGCACGCTTCGGTGGTGCAGCCGGGCGTGTCGTCGCGGGGGTAGAAGTACAGGACCACGGGCTTGCCCCGGAACTCGCTGAGCGAGATGCTTTCGCCGCCGGTGCCGGGAAGGGTGAAGTCGGGCGCCTGGGCCCCTGCCTCGATCCAGTCTGTCATGATGGCTCCTCTCTTTTGGGGGGTGGTGGGTACATCGCGCCGGCGCACGTCAAGCACCGGGCGCTCCTGACGTAATTGTAGACACGCGGACAAACCAAGGCGCTCCTCGCCAGAATGCCCCCGGCTTGCCCAGCGATATTGCAGGCTTGGTTCATTTGACCATTCATGCCGCGCGCAGCAGTCTTGCCTGATCAGCCGCTGCCATGCCGGTAGCTCAAACAGGGCGGAGAATGGGGCGTTTGGGTAGATTGGACGGCGTTTCCTGGCTCCCTTGACATCCCCGCCATCCCTTGGTAGCCTGCGGTACCACGGCAACCGTGCCGGCGGGGTACCGATTGGACTGCGGGAAGGCGACATGAGTTTTTTTGAGGCACTGATGCTGATTTGCTTTGGGGTAAGCTGGCCCCTTTCCATTGCGAAAACGCTGCACACCGGGGTCGTGCGGGGCAAGAGCCCGTTGTTCATGACGATTGTCTGCCTGGGCTACACGAGCGGGATCGCCCACAAACTGCTGTTCGCCTACGACTGGGTGATCGTGCTGTACGCGCTGAACCTGCTGATGGTGGCCGTGGACCTTTCGCTGTACTATGTTTACCTGCCCGCCGATAGGCAGACTGCGGCGGGGTGAGTGCTATTCATCAGTGATCTGACAGTCCGACGAACATGATCGACGCCGCACTGCTGAAAAGCTACCTGGACGACCCGGCCGCGGCCGAACCGTGGCTGCGGTCGCTGGGCGTGGCTGATACGAAGCACGCCCATGCCGCGCTGGTCCACGTGGCCGAGGCCGGCGTCACGCTCGACTTGCTGGCGGTCATCGCCCGGCAGCTCGAACCGTGCCTGCCGCAATGCGCCGACCCGAACATGGCGCTGAACAACCTCGACCGGTTCGTCGGCGCCGCCCGCAGCCCGCTGGCCCTGGCCGCCCTGTTCGAGCGCGACCCGGGCACGCTGCCCATCCTCGTGCAGATCCTCTCGACCAGCCAGCACTTCAGCGACCTGCTCGTGAGCGACCCGGAAATCTTCGACCTGCTCCGGCTCACGGAGGGCCGGCCGGTGGCCCGGGAAACCCTGGTGGGCGAGGTGGTTGCCGAGGTCGAGGCGCTCGATTCGGAGGAAGCCGTATTGCGCGCCCTGCGGCGGCTGAAACGCCGCGAAATGATGCGCATTGCGTACGGCGACATCGTGCGCCGGCAGCCGTTGCGCACCGTGACGGCGCAAATCTCCTACCTGGCCGACGCGCTGCTCGAGGGGGCGCTCCGCGCCGCCGGCCGCGCGCTCGGGCGCCAGCGCGGCACCCCCCTGCGCCCCGACGGCCGGCCCGCACGCTTCACCGTGCTGGGCATGGGCAAGCTGGGCGGGCTGGAACTGAACTACTCGAGCGACATCGACCTGATCTTCCTCTACGATGAAGACGGCCGCACCGACGGCCACCGCTCGGTGAGCAACGCCGAGTTCTTCGACGCGCTCGCCCGCGAAACGACCCGCCTGATGACCGAAACCACCGACCTGGGCGTGGCGTGGCGGGTCGACCTGCGCCTGCGCCCGGAGGGGGCGCGCGGCAAGGTGTGCCCCAGCCTGGCCCAGGCGCTGCGCTACTACGACCTGCGCGGTCGGACCTGGGAGCGCCAGGCGTACATCAAGGCCCGGCCCGCCGCCGGAAGCCTCGACTTCGGCCGCGAGTTCCTCGACCGCCTGGCCCCCTGGGTGTATCGCCGATACCTCAGCCGGGCCGACATCAGCGGCATCAAGGCCCTCAAACGCCGCATCGAGCGGCAGTCGCACCGCGCCGGCCGCAACACCCGCGACGTGAAAACCGGACGCGGCGGCATTCGCGACATCGAGTTCGTCATCCAGTTCCTCCAGCTCCTCAACGGCGCCGACCTGCCCGACGTTCGCACCGGCAACACGCTCGACGCCATCGAGCAGCTTGCCCGGGTGGGCTGCCTCAGCGACCTGGAGCGGTCGATTCTCGCGGGCAACTACCGCTTTCTGCGGCGCATCGAGCACTTGCTGCAAGTCATGTTCGACCTGCAAACACACGTGCTGCCCACCCGGCCCGACGAACTCCGCAAGCTGGCCCTGCGCCTGAGCTACCGCGACAACGATCATGGCGTGGCTCTGGAGCAGTTCGAGGCCGACTTCGCCGAACGCACCCGGCTGAACCGCCGCATCCTCAACCACCTGCTCCACGACGCCTTCCGCGACGACGCCCGAACCGAAGCCGAGGTCGACCTCGTGCTCGATCCCGACCCCGGCGAGCAGCGCATCGCCGAAGTGCTCGGCCCCTACCGTTTCCGCGACGTGAAGCAGGCGCACCGCACCCTAACGTCGCTGGCCGAGGAGCGGAGCAGCTTCCTCTCGACGCGGCGTTGCCGGCATTTCCTGGCGGCCATCGCCCCACCCCTGCTGCGCGCCGTCGCCGCCACGCCCGACCCCGACTCGACCCTGGTCAACCTCGACAACGTCAGCGCGTCGCTGGGCGGCAAGGGGGTCCTGTGGGAACTGTTCAGCTTCAACGAGCCCAGCCTGAAACTGTACGTGAA
>SKJM01000508.1 GCA_007122045.1 Planctomycetales bacterium
CCCCTCGGTGACTCGCGAACCGGGCCCCTCAATGTGGCCGTCACCATTCCCCCGCAGGCCGAACTGGTGGAACGGATCGCCGGCGACCGGGTTCGCGTCGAAATCGCCGTGCCGCCGGGGCAGGACCCGCACACCTTCTCGCCCTCGCCAAGGCAGGTGGTGTCGCTCGGCCGGGCGAGGCTGTATTTTTGCATCGGGCTGCCGCTCGAGGACCATCTGGTGTCCAAGCTGGCCGCCGCCCGCCGGAACATGACCGTCGTCGACACCACCGAAGGACTTCCGCGGCGCCCCTTCACCGAGCACGAGGGGCACCAATGCGCCGGCCACCATCATCACCATCATGCCCACGACGGGCACGATTGCGGGGCCCATGCGGGCCAACCCGACCCGCACGTCTGGCTGGCGCCCCGGTTGCTCTCACACCAGGCCGAGCGGATATGCGAGGCCCTGTGCGAGGCCGACCCGGCGGGGGCGGAGCGGTACCGGGCGAACTTCCGCGCGTTGCAAGCCCGGCTCGACGAGGTCGAGGCGGAAATCGCCGAGAAGCTCCAGCCGTATCGGGGCCGGGCCTTCTACGTGTTCCACCCGGCGTTCGGCTACTTTGCCGACGCCTGCGGCCTGCGCCAGGTGGCCGTCGAGACGGGGGGCCAATCGCCCAGCCCGCGACAACTCAGGGCGCTCATCGCCCGGGCAAAGGCGGAAGGGGTGAAGGTCATCTTCGTGCAGCCGCAGTTCGACCAGCGCAGCGCGGAATCGATTGCCACGGCCATCGGCGGTTCGGTCGTGGTCATTGACCCGTTGGAAAGGAACGTGGTGGAGAACCTGGAGGAAATCGCCTCGCAGCTTCAGCGCGGCTTCGAGCGATAAGGCGGAAGGGGGCGAAAGGTGGCCGACGAGCCGGTGATCGACGTGCGCGACGTGAGCTTCGCCTACGGAGCGGCGCCGGTGCTCGAAGACGTGTCGTTCCAGGTGCGGCCGCACGAACTCATCTGCATTGTCGGGCCGAACGGGGGCGGGAAAACCACGCTGGTGAGGCTGCTGCTCGGGCTGCTGCGTCCGGGCCGGGGGCGAATCTGCGTCCTCGGCCAGCCGCCCGAACGCGCCCGGCTGCGCGTCGGCTACATGCCGCAGCGCGTCGACCACGATCCGCAGTTCCCGGTCACCGCGATCGACATCGTACTGATGGGCCGCCTCGGCCGCGGCGGCCTGCGGAAGGCACTCGGCTGGTACGACCGGGCCGACCGCCGCGCGGCCTGGGAGGCCCTCGACATGGTCGACATGACCGCCGCCGCGCGGCAGACGTATTCGACGCTGTCGGGGGGGCAGCGGCAGCGCGTGCTCATTGCCCGCGCGCTGTGCGGCGGGCCCGAACTGCTGCTGTTGGACGAGCCCACGGCCAACGTCGACGCCCTGGGCGAAAGCCGCTTGCTCGATATCCTCAAACGCCTCAGCCGCCGGATGTCGGTGCTCACGGTCTCGCACGACCTCGGACTGGTGTCGGACCTGGTGGAGCGGGTCATTTGCGTCAACCGCCGGGTGGTGGTCCATCCGACCAGCCGCATGACCGGGCAGGTGTTCGAGGACCTGTACGGGGCCAAACAGCGGGTGGTCGAGCACGGTGAACAGACGCCGGGAGGGCCGGGCGGTGGGTGAGTTCCTCGAAGCCCTGCTGGACCCCCAATTCCCCCTGCTGCGCTACGCGCTGACGGCCGGCCTGCTGGCCAGCGTGGCGTTCGGCATCGTTGGATGCTACGTCGTCACCCGGCGGATCAGCTACATCGCCGCGGCCGTCTCGCACTGCGTGCTGGGCGGCATCGGCGCCGGGCTGTACTTGCAGACGGTGGCCGGGCTCGCGCGGGACGATCCGCTGTACGGGGCCATTCCGCTGTACGGGGCCATTGCCGCGGCGCTGGTGGCCGCCGTGGCCATCGGGCTGATCAGCCTGTACGCCCGCCAGCGCGAAGACACGGTCATCAGCGCCATCTGGACCATCGGCATGGCCGTGGGGCTGCTCTTCTTGTACAAAACGCCCGGTTACGCCGAGCCCATGGTGTACCTGTTCGGCGACATCCTTTACCTCACCCCGCACGACTTGTGGCTGATCGCCGCGCTGGACGTGCTCATTGTGGTGCTGGCGTTGGGGCTGTACAACAAGTTCCTGGCGATCTGCTTCGACGAAGAGTTCGCCCGGCTGCGCGGCGTGCGGGCCGAGTGGCTGTACATCCTGCTGTTGTGCCTGACGGCGCTGTGCGTGGTGCTGATGGTCCGCGTGGTGGGCATTGTCATGGTCATTGCGCTGTTGACGCTTCCGGCGGCCATGGCGGGCCAGCTCACCCGGCAGCTCTGGCAGATGATGCTGGTGGCCGTGGTGGCGTGCATGGTGTTCGTCACGGCGGGGCTTGCGTTGAGTTTCATCCTCGACCTGCCCACCGGGCCGGTGATCGTATCGCTGGCGGCGGTGGGCTACCTGCTGGCGGCGTTGGTGAACCGATTGCGAGGGGTGCGAGCCGCCTAGCGTGACCATGCCCCAGACCCCCGACCCCCCGAAGCCGAACACTCGCCGCCCCGGCCCGCCCGGGCGCGTTGCGGGGGTCGACTTCGGCACGGTGCGTATTGGGGTGGCGCTGAGCGACCCGGAGCAGACGCTGGCCAGCCCGTACGAAAACTACACCCGGCGGGGCCCGAAGGCCGACGCCGAGTGGTTCCGCCGGCTGGCCGCCGAGGAGGACGTGCGGCGGTTCGTGGTCGGGCTGCCGCTGCACCTGGACGGGCACGAGAGCCCGAAGTGCGCCGAGGCCCGGCGGTTCGCCGCGTGGCTGCACGAGACGACCGGCGTGCCGGTCGAGTTGTTCGACGAGCGATTCACCAGCGTCGAGGCCGAGCACCTGCTGCTCGACGCCGGGCTGACCAGCCGCCGCCGCAAGCGCCGCCGCGACATGCTCGCGGCGCAAATCATGTTGGCGGCGTATCTTGAACGGGCGAACCGGGAGGACTAGTTACCGGTCAGGTTACGCAAAGTTTTCGGGAACTTCCTTCAATGCGGGCGATAAGGGTTGCCGATGCTCATGCAAGAGAGTGCCGTCTTGAGGGTTGGTGCGGCGTCAAACCTTTCCCAACTTCCCGCATGGAGCCCCCCGACCCGGGCCGCGCACTCCGCCGTGCTTTGGTAAATGACCCGTTCGCGGGCGCGGTTGTGCCTGCTCGATACACCTTTTTGGGGGGAAACATGATGATCCGCCGTTCGTTGCTTTTGCTTGCCTGCGCCGCGGTGGCGTGGGGCCTTCTGATGCCTTCCGACGCCGACGCCCAGCAGGCCTTCGGGCGCCAGTGGGGCAGGTATTACAGCACCCAGGACTGGAACCGAATGTACCATTACCCGTACGTCTGGTATCCGCAGAACTTCTGGGGCGAAGACTACTACCGCAGCAGCGAGGACATGTACTACCGGTATCCGCCCGAAATGCGCGTTCCCGTCTACAACCGGCAGTGGCACAACTACTATCCGGAAACCCTGCCGAACTGGTGGCACCGGCCCATCCGGGCGCCCGAACCCCGCCGCTACCACCAGGGCCACCACTTCCGCCTCGACGTGTTCTAAGGCGCGCGGCGGACCGTGTTGCACAGGTAGGATCCGCATACAAGCACGCAGCGCGAGCAAGTGGATCCCCATTCCCGTCCGTCCTTGACCCGACGGGCAAGAATGTACATCCTACATTGGGGTTTGCGCCGCTCGCCTACGCGGCCCGGCAGAAGCGGTAGATCACCTCGGCGGCCGTGCGCACCTGGTCGGCGGGCACCCATTCGTCGCGGGTATGGGCCTGCTCGATGAACCCCGGCCCGAAAACGACCGACGGAACGCCCGCGGCCGCATATACGGCGGCGTGGGTGCCGTAGGGCACGCCGAGCCGCCGGCAGGGGCCGGCCACTTCGCGCACCACGGCCATGAGCCTTTCGGCCGGCGGCCCGTTTTCCGTATCGCTCAGCGCCGGGCCGTGGAGGTAGGGCGGATCGTGCTCGACGGGAAAATCGGCCCCGACGGCCGCTTGCAGGTAGTCGATCGCGGCCCGGCGCGCCTCGGCCGCGTCCTCGCCGGGCGGCAGGCGGCGGTCGATTTCGATAGTGCACCGGTCGGGCACCGTGTTGACGCTCACCCCGCCGTGGATGGTGCCCACGCTCAAGGTGGCTGGCCCACAAAGCGGATGCGAAGCCCCACCGGCAAGCTCGCCGGCATACGGTTCCAGGCCTGCCAGCACGCGGGCCATGCGGTAGATGGCGTTTTCGCCCGCCTCGGGATGCGCGCTGTGCGCGGCGTGGCCGCGGGTGTGGCATCGCCAGCGGACCATGCCCTTGTGGGCGACCACGACGTCGAGCGCGGTCGGTTCGGCCACCAGGGCGGCGTCGGGGCGCCGGGGGACGATGCCGCCCGCCCCCGGCCCGAAAAGCTCGGCCAGTTTCACCGCGCCGGTGAACCCGTACTCTTCGTTCACGGTGCAGGCGAGCAGGATCGACGGCATGTCGGGCGGGCGCTGATGGGCCAGGCGGGCCACGGCGGCCAGCATGGCGGCCATGCCGCCCTTGGTATCGCAGGCCCCCCGCCCGTACACCCGCCCCTCGCGCCGCTCCGGCCGGAACGGCTCGATGGTCATGCCCTCGACCGGTACGGTGTCCTGGTGTGCGTCGAGCAGCAGGAGCGGTCCGCCTTCCCGGGCGGGCACCCGGCCCTCGAGCAGGCCGACCAGGTTCTCCCGGCCCGGCTCGACCGGCTGGCGGGCGGTCTGCAATCCGATCCGGCCGAGGAGCGACTCGAGGGCGTCGGTCAGCCGGCCCTCGCCGTAGGGCGAGCCCGACACCTGCCGCCCCATGGGATTCACACTGGCGATGGCGATCAATTCACACAGCGTTTCAATCGGATCGAGCACCACGTCCATTCTCCCGGGCCGGTTCCAGCTACGTCGCGCACCCTCGCAGAGGTCTGCCATAGTGTTACCCGCTCCCTCCGGCGAGGTCAAGTGTGCCTGAGGCCGTCCCCCGGGCGGCACCTTGACGGAAGCCACCGCCCCGTATATACTGAAGGCTTGATTCGTCTCCTTTTCTGAAAGCCCCGCGATGGCGCAATTGCGAACCCCGGCGACGGAACTGGCAAGACGGCTGCACGCGGCCGAGCGGCCCCTGTACGTGATCGACGCCAAGTACACGGTCGTGTTTCTGAACAAGGCCGCGCGCAAGTGGCTGGGGCCGGCGGCCGACGGCCTGCCGGGCACCCGGTGCACGTACACGACCGCGGTGCCGGGAGAAGGACCCGCGGCGGTCGCGGCCGGGTTATGCCCGCCGCCGGAAGCGATGGCCGGCGTCGCGATGGAGGCAACGGTTGCGGTTCCCACGCCCGAGGGGCGCCTGCTCCGGCGCCGGATGCGGTTCACTCCGCTGGGGACCGCCGCGGACGACTTGGTGGGCGTGGTGGCGATGGCGGCGCCGGACCCGGCGAACCCATCGGCGGCGGGAGGTTCGGCCGCAGTGCCGGCCGGCGAGCCCGACTCGCGCGGCCTGCACGAACTGCTCCAGCGGTTCCGGCGGGAGGCGGCGGTCCGCTACGGGGCCGACCGGCTGGTGGGCGAGAGCCCGGCCATGCGCTTGGCGCGGCGGCAGGTGGAACTGGCCACCGGCTGCCGCGAGAGCGTGCTGATCCTCGGCCCCCCGGGAAGCGGCCGGCGGCACACGGCCGCGGCCATCCACTACCGCGACGCGGCCGGCCGCCCGGCCCGGCTGGTGCCCCTGGACTGCGCCATGCTCTCGCCCGAGTTGATCTACTCGACCGTGCAAGCGGTGGCCTCCGGCGAAGACGGGCGGGACGGCGAGCACGGAACGCTGCTGCTGACCGACGCCGATCTGCTTCCCTTGGAAGTCCACGGCGCGCTGGCGCGCACGCTGGGCAGGCAGTCGTTCCCGTTGCGGCTGATGGCCACCGCCGAGCAGCCGCCCGCCGAATTGGCCAAGCGCGGCAAGTACGAGCCCGAGTTGGCCGCCCTGCTGAGCACGATCACCATCGAGCTGCCCGCGCTTTCCGAGCGGCGCCGCGACCTGTCCCTGCTGGCCCAGTCGTTCGTTGAGGAGTGCAATGCCGGGGGCGAGCGGCAGGTGGGCGGCCTGACCCCCGAAGCGCTCGACCTGCTCAGTAGCTGCCGGTGGCCCGGCAACCTGGAAGAACTAGCCGCGGCCGTGCGGGGGGCGCACCGGCGAGCGGCCGGACCGCTGATCACTGCCGACGACCTCCCGGACGCGGTCCGCCTGGCGCAGCAAACGGCGGGCGGCCGCGGAGATGCGAAAGACGAGGCGATTGTGCTGGACGAGTTCCTGGTGCGGGTCGAGCGGGAACTGATCCGCCGCGCATTGGCACAGGCGAAGGGCAACAAGGCGCAGGCGGCCCGGCTGCTGGGGGTCAGCCGGCCCCGCCTCTTCCGGCGCATCGCCCAATTAGGGCTCGAACGGTAGCAGGCACGATATTTCACTCCGGCGGGCACCGCCCGCCCCGCAACGGCATGACGGCGCGATTGATGATTGCCGAACGATCCGGCCGCTGGGCGGCAGCCATGCGCGTGGAGCTGGCTGCCACGGGCGTGCGCTTGTGGGAGATCGGCCCGCGCCCGGTCCTGGCGGAGGTGCTGGCCGAAGCGCCCGCCGGCTTCCTGGTGCTGGAACTGACGGGAAAGAACGGCTCCTGGCTGGTCGATACGCTTGTCGAGTTGCAGCGGCACTGGCGTGGCGCCCGCGCCGCGGTGGTGGCCGAGCGGTCGCTGGCCGAGTGGGAATGGCTGATGCGCGAGGCGGGAGCGGTGCACTTTCTGACCTCGCCGCGGAGGCTCGCCCCGCTGATCGACCTGGCCTGCCGCCACCTTGCCGCGGCGCCCGTGCCCCGCCAGACCCTCTCGGAACGCATTTGGGCGTCCCTCCCGTGGGGGCAGTAAGCCTACCACGGCCCCCGGCCCAGGTAGCGCTGCAGGGCATTGTAGCTGCCGAAGGCCAGAAAGCCGAACATGATGCCCAGCAGGATGCTCCCCTGCAGGATGCCCAGCACGGCCACGGCGCCGGCCGCGATCATCGATAGGATCAGCGAGTGGCGAATCCCCTCGCGCGGCATGGCCATGAGGAACAGTTCGCGGGCGACCTGCCCGCCGTCGAGCGGGTAGATGGGCATGAGGTTCAGGATGCCGTAGGCCACGGTCACAAAGAGGATCAGGTCGATGAAGATCGTCAAGAGGATCCCGCCGACGATGTCCGCCGGGCTGAGGTTCAGCCCGATGGGGAGCCCCCAAGAGACTTGGATGCCGGCTCCCGATGCGACCAGACCCGCACACACCACGGCGGCCAGCAGGAAGCCGGCGGCGGGACCGGCCAGCGAGATGCCGATCTGCCGCCAGGGCCCCAGCGAGGCCGCGCCGTACGCGCCGGAACCGTACGACGCCAACCCGCCGAGCGAGTAAAGCGTGATGTGCGGGTGGAACCCGTTCCAGCGCATCACCACGGCGTGCCCCAACTCGTGCACCAGCACGCCGACGAATACCGCGACGATCCACGTCACCAGGGTGCGGGCGTCGGGCATCCGAAGCCCCAGCACCACGGCCACCACCCAGAAAAACGGATGCACGCGCACGGGGAAGCCGAAAAGGCGGAAGTGCAGATCGGCCTGGGTCGGCTCCGGTTCGCCAAGTAACACGTGGGCAGCTCCTCGGTGCGGGCAAAAGAGCATTGTACGCCGCCGTGCGGCCCGGGTCCAGGTGGCGGGCATGGGCGTTGCTCGTTGGAGTTTACGCTTTAGCATGTGGAAGACCGGCTCAATTGGCCTACCGCACGCTGAAGCGTGAACTCCAACAGGCGGCACGCTGAAGCGCGAACTCCAACCTGTCGCCATCGAAATCAGCGACCCCGCGCCCGCTCGTAGATCGTGCTTCTTGCGGCGGGGGCGTGGTGCAGGAAGTGCGGCCGGGGCAGGGCCGGAGGGGCGGAGGGCAGCGCGCCGAGCAGGTATTCGGCCGCCCGGGCCGAAGCGCCGCCGTGCCCCACGTCCGCCCGAAGCGCCTCCAGCGCCTTCACCCGCGCCGCCCGAGCGGCCGGGTCGGAAAGCCACTCGATCACGTGCGACGCCACCCGCCACGACTTGTCCTCGCAGGTCAGGTACTCGGGAAACAGCACTTTCTCGGCGTCGGGCTGCGCGGGATCGAACGGTGTGAGGTCGTCCGTTTCAACCTGGCCGGTCGAAAGCAGGTTCACCAGCGTAATGTACTTCACCGTGCGGAACCAGCCCTGCACCCGGTACGCGAAGCGGCTGATCCAGTACAGAATGACCGTCGGCTTCGCGTGGTACAGCAGCTCCAGCGACACGCTGCCGGAAACGGCCATGCAGCAGTGGGCCAGGCGCATCAGTTCGGGCGTCCGGCCCACAAACACGTCGGCCTCCAGGCCGGCCGCGGCCGCCTCGCGGCGGGCCAACTCGGCCTGCTGCGGCTTGAACGCCGCCACCGCGAACCGCACGCCCGGCACCGCCTCCCGAACCATGCCCGCCGCCTTGACGAACCATCGCAGGTTGCCTTTCACTTCCTGGGTGCGCGAGCCGGGCAGGATGACCACCAGCGGATCGGGCTTCGCGCCGTAGGCCGCCAGGAATGTCGCATCGTAGGCGTGCTCGCGCACTTCGTCGAAGAACGGATGGCCGACGAACGTGGCGTTGCAGCCGCGGCGGCGGAACCACGCCTCTTCGAACGGCAGGCAGCACAGCACGTGGTCGACCAGGCGGCGCATCTTCTTCACGCGCCACGGGGCCCAACCCCACAACTGCGGCGGCGAGTAGTAGAACACGGGAATGTTGTGCCGCTTCGCGCGCCAGGCGATCCACCAGTTCATGCCGGGGTAGTCGACCAGCACCACCGCGTCGGGCCGGTGATGGCGGAAGTACCGGTCGGCCCGGCTCACCAGCCCCCAGAACTTGTGCAGGTTCAACAGCACGCGGCCGAACCACATGACGGCCAGGGCGGTCAGGTCGGCGTGCAGGCGGCACCCGGCCTCGGCCATACGGGGGCCGCCGTAGCCGACCGCCTCGATGCTCGGGCACCGTGCCCGCAGGGCGCGAATCAGGTTCGCCGCGTGGATGTCGCCGCTCGGCTCGCCCACGGAAAAGAAAATGCGGCGCGTTCGGTTGGCTGTCATACGGGCTCCTTCCCGGTCGAAATGGCGGTCGAGTCGCCCTTTTTCGCTGTGTTAGCCCACCGAATTTGGGCAGGCCGCCGGAACGGCGCGAACAGGGAGACCGTTCCCTTTGCCGAAACGGGCTTAGTATGGCAAATTGCGACCCGAACACAAAGCCCAATTGCCCACGTCACCTCTAGAGGGTGGTAGGAGCGGCTTGGAAATTCCATCATTTCGAGCGCAGGGCGATTGACAGGTGCGCCAGTCGGAATAAAATGGAATGAACCGTTAGCCGAATCGGCTGCCTGCCGGGAGTGAGAACCCGCGCGGCGGCAGACTTCGGGTGGCGGCGGTGGGCTCGATGCCCGCACCGTACTTCTCCAAGGTGCCGCGACGGCGGAAAAAATTAGAGGAGTTGACTCATGCGCCCAAGTAAAGGTTCCGGTTTTACACTCGTTGAGTTATTGGTGGTCATCACGATCATCGGCATTCTGATTGGCCTGCTGCTGCCCGCGGTGCAAGCGGCCCGCGAGGCGGCCCGGCGGTTGCAATGCAAGAACCACCTGTACCAGATCGGCCGCGCGTCACTGCAGCACGTCGATAGCCATGGGTTCTACCCGTCCAGCGGGTGGGGTTACCTGTGGACCGGCGATCCCGACCGGGGCTTTGGCCACCGGCAGCCGGGCGGGTTCTTCTACAACATCCTGCCGTACATGGAGCAGGAGGCCATTCACCAGTTGGGCGCGGGGCTGGGTGACCCCCATACCAGTTCGGCCAAGCGGGCTGAACTTGCCAAGCAGAAGGCTGCGGTCGTGAGCATCTTGCACTGCCCCAGCCGGCGGCGGGCTATCGGCTACCCGGCCATTGAGGGTTCCCGCAACGCCAACATGCCCAGCACCATGGCCAAGACCGACTACGCCGCCAACGGCGGAACGCGGGTGTACACGGGCGCGGGGCCGTCTTACCCCGGGTGCCTGCAAAACTATCCCAACTGCAACTGGAGTAATAGCGATACGTGGTTGGATGCCCACTTCGACGGCGTGTCGGGCGAGCGCAGCGAGGTCCAACCGGCGCACATCCGCGACGGCACGACCAACACCTATCTGGCCGGCGAGAAATACCTCAACCCGAACCATTATCACACCGGCAGGGACGGGGCCGACAACAACTCGCCCTACCAGGGCCACGACTGGGACGTCAACCGGTGGACCCGCCTGGACTTGGTTCCCCGGCAGGATACGCCCGGCGTCGATACGATGTCGTCGCGTTTCGGCAGCGCGCATCCTTCGGGATTGCACATGCTCATGTGCGACGGCTCCGTGCAGAACATCAGTTACGCCATTGACCCCGACGTGCACAGAAACCTCGGCAACCGGAAGAGCGGGGTGCCGATTCCCGCGACGGCCTTTTAGACCGGCGCGAAACCGACTCATCGCCCCCGTAGGATGGACGTTCCCGTCCGTTGCCCGTAGATGGACGTTCCCGTCCGTCGCCCGTAGGATGGACGTTCCCGTCCGTATGTCGGCCCGACGGACAGGAATGTCCATCCTACCGGCAAACGCGGGCTCACCGCACGGCGCGCCGTACACCAACCCAGTCCGAGATTACCACCATGCGATTGCTTTCCCTCCATTTCCTGTTGATCGTGAGCATTCTTTTCGCCGCCGGTTGTTCCCGCCGGCCGCGAGCGCCCCGCCGGCCGGGCGTCAATGCGGCGGCTGCCGGTCGCGCGGCCATCGAAATGTACGACACCGACGGCGACGGCAAGCTCGACACGACCGAACTCGAGCGCTGCCCCGCGCTGCTGATGGCGCTGCCTCTGGCCGACACCGACGGCGACGGCAAGTTGTCGGCCGACGAGATCGCCGCCCGCGTCGAGGCGTGGTTCGCCTTCGGCACCATCATGATGGACGCCGCCCCACTGGTGACCCTCGACGGCCAGCCGCTCGAAGGGGCCGAAGTGGTCTTCGAGCCGGAGGAGTTCCTCGGCGAGGGCTTCACGGAATGCCGCGGGGTGACCGACGCATCGGGCCAGGCAAGGGTGAGCGGCTCGGACGCGACATATCCCGGCGTGTACGTCGGAGCGTACCGGGTGCGGATTTCCAAAGTGGTCGACGGGCAGGAAACCCTGCCCGCCCGGTACAACACCGAATCGGAACTGGGCGTCGAAGTGGCCGAGGACCACGGCACGGAGTTGCTCGATCACCTCGAGTTCCATTTGAGGAGCCAGTGAGCCATCCTTTCGGATGCCGTTGTGCCTCCCGACTCACCGCGTCCGAAATCGGCAACTTGCTTGAGATTTCGGTAAACTTCTGATATCATCGACGGTAAATGGCCGCACCTCAGCCCCAGGAGAAGCCACTTGTGAGGACAAATACCAGCCGACGACGATTCCTGACGCTCATCCGGATCGGCTACAGCCGGGTGGTGGCGTTCGAGCACGAGAAGAATGCCGAAGACCCGCTGCCGGGGCTGGCCGAATCGGTCGGCTACGTGCGAGGCGTCCTTGCAGCGATGGCGTGAGGCATTTGGCGGGAAGATTCCCGGAATGTACAATGGTTCAAGGCTGTAGCTCACCTCCGCTTGCCCGAGAATAGGCGACCAGGTGATC